>DAOLNX010000018.1:0-39143 GCA_035416785.1 Smithellaceae bacterium
GTTTTATACTCTTTTTCGGCTATGGCCCGCAGTATATCGATTTCCAGTTCTTGGTACTCGTGAATGGCCACATTCCTGAAGCCTGTCATAGCAATCATCGCCCTGGACGTTTCTGCGCTCAACAGATTTGCCTTCCTAAGAAGGACAAAGAGTTCGGCGCTGCTTTGCGGTATGCCGAGATGATTCTGCGCCACAAGGTGTTGCGCAAGATCTATGGCCGCCTGACAAGCCCGCTCAATATTCAGGATCATTGCATCAACATGAGTGAAATTATCGAGCGTGGGGTTAAATTCATACTCCTGACGCATCCGCCTCAAGGAGCGTTCGATCACAGCGGCCTTGTTCAGAACCACATTATCAGGCTTGGTAGGCATCCAGCACCTCTTTGCGATCCTGGTTGAACTGAATGTACATGCCCAGCAAACCGGCCCTGCGCAAAGCTACCTGTTCAGGGTTACGCTGAAAGACCGGAATTCCCGACATAAAGGCCTCGCAGGCATAGACAAGATTTGCCGATGAGATTTGCCCCAAATCCACGGTACGTTCCAATTGGCAGGCAAGATCGTTGGCAAGCTGCAGTCTCTCCAGAGAACTCATCTTGGCATTGGGCATCAAAAGCAGGGCCAAATCGATGTCGCTTTCCCGGTCCAGTCTCCCCCGCAGGGCGCTTCCCAGCAGATAAACCGCCAGAATCCGGGCATCTCCGGAGAAATTCTCTTGCGTGTAGCGTTTTATGGATTCGATGAGATCCATTCTCAATCCGTTTGATACAGCTCCGCCCTCTGGGTTACCCAGGAAAGAGAAATGGCTATGGGACAGAGACGGCTGTAGGAACAAAAAACAAAGCAGATAGGAATGGTTACCTGCAACTTGTTATATCATTCATGCAAAGCTTTCGTTTGAAGCATCCACTTCTTCTTTCAGCCTGCGGATTTCTTGAGCAAGTTTTTCGTATTCTTCCGTTTTCCGTTGCAGAAATCTGTAGGTGATTCTTGCCTTTTCTTCCAAACCGTTTGGGGTTAATAAATATAAGTAAGCGATTTTATTAGTCGAAATTTTAAAATTATCGGCTTTGACAAAGCCTTTTTGGATCAAGGATTGTAATAAATAATTGATTTTGCCAAGACTCAGTCCCAGTCGAGCTGATAACTCGCGCTGTGTAACTTGCGGATTATCATTGATTTCTCGAAGAAGAGACAGGATATCGCTTGTTTCCTGATTTGTATATTTTTGATTGACCATAAAATTCGCTTTGTTCAAAAATTGAACAAGTGCCAATTAACTAAGGAATATTTTTTTGTCAAGGAATAATTTAGGCGATGGGCATTCGGCTATTGGCGATAGAGAAAAATCGTTTATGGTGGATGGTTAATAATGAGGTGTGTATCCCGGCAGGAGATGGCAAAAAGGTATGCTTTGTCAAAGAGTATGGTTTGTGAACTTACTGAAGAGCGCGCTGACGATCTTCTCTGCGGCATGGCCATCTCCATAAAGGGGCAGGTGGGTGTCTGGTGCTTGAAATGTGGAAACGGCATCGATAATTCGGTTGTGATCAGCGCCGGTCAGAATATTCCAGCCGGATGAAACAGTTTCTACCCATTCCGTTTCATCTCTCAGGGTTATACAGGGGGTCTTCAACCAGTAAGCCTCTTTTTGCATGCCTCCGGAATCGGTTAAAAGGATGCGGGCTGATTTTTCAAGCGCGATGATGTCGAAATAGCCGACGGGATCAATAAACTTGAGAGATGATGGCTGATGGGTGATGGGCCAGAGGTGATGATCCGCCAATATTTTTTTTGTTCTGGGGTGAAGCGGGAGGATTACCGGCTCTTGCAGGGCCAGTTGTGAGAGTGCGGTGAGAATTCCATTTAGACGATCCGGATGATCCGTATTTTCTGCGCGATGGACGGTGGCCAGAAGGTAGCCTTGCGGTTTGAGGCATAGGCGATCTAAAATATCGGATTGAGTGGCAGCTTTTGTTGCGGCAAATTGCAGGGCATCGGCCATTACATCACCGGTAATCATCGCGTTCGAAATGCCCTCTGCGGCCAGGTTGTCCACGGCAATCTGGCTGGGGCAGAAAAGCAGGGCAGAGAGTTGATCGGCCACAATCCTGTTGATTTCCTCCGGCATGCGGCGATTGAAACTGCGCAGTCCCGCCTCTACATGAGCAATGGGAATATGAAGCTTGGCTGCGGCCAGGGCGCCTGCCAGTGTAGAGTTGGTATCGCCGTAAATCAGAACCCAGTCGGGCTTTTCGTCAATAAGGACTTTTTCAATCTTAGCCAGCATGTGGCCTGTCTGTTGCCCGTGCAAACCGGAACCGATTGCGAGATTGAATTTCGGTTCGGGAATTTCCAGTTCTCGGAAAAAGACGGCAGACATTCCTTCGTCATAATGTTGGCCGGTGTGGATGATGATCTCGTTCAGGGTTCTAGGTTCTATGTTCGAGGTTAAACGGTTGTGAGCTGCAATGGCGCGCGATACAGCTGCGGCTTTAATAAACTGAGGCCGGGCGCCGATGATGGTTGCAATTTTCATTTCTTTGCTCCTACGGTCGTTTTCAGATCTTTGCACTGAGATAAGGGTGCATCGCCAAGATGAAGATGCATGGATGGCGGTGCTTTTCACACTCTCTCATCATTAAACCTCCTCCATTTTCCCATCGGTGCCTTGTGCAACAATCTACGCATAATATCAAGCTGAAACACAGTTGCTTGAATTCTGTCACTCTGATGAAGGGGACTCCCCGGCAGTTTTTCCACAGGTGCAGTCACGTTTTAAAGGGATAAATATGAATAAATCCGACATATTTGGTCATGCAGCAAGGTTCTGTAAAAAAACCATTGCAAATCCTCTTGATTTTCTATTAAATCCAATCGTTTTTATGCGTTTATCCATGAGGTTGTGCAGAGTTCCTCCCATACTGACTACAAAGAGGTTTTTATATTGAATAATTATTCCAGCGATGAAAGACGAAAAAGTACCTGGCTTCGGCGACTGTTTTATGATCTGACCCATACATCCACCCTTAGCCGTTTTCTATTCTTTTTTGGGGCGGATATTCTGATCGTTTCCTTTTCTCTTTATCTGTCTTTTCTTGTTCATTTCGACTTTAATTTTGGAGTGCCCTATGCAGAACTTCTTTACGATGTTCTGCCTTTTTTTATTCTGCTCAAGATGGGGCTTCTTTTGCTTTTTCGGGCGTATAAAATCAGCTGGCGATACGTAAGCCTATCGGATTTATTGAATATTTTGATGGCGGTGATCGTGGCCGAGATGGTGCTTTTGATTGTCAGTCTTCCCAATTCGATTATTTCGCTCCCGTTTACGGGCCTGTCCCGGCGCATCTTCATTATGGATGGGATTTTTACGCTGGCGTTGATTTGCTCCCTGCGCGTTGCCAAGAAGCTCTATATGGAAGTCATCCGGGAAAAAACAGGCGGAGTGAAAGGGAAACGGACGCTGATTATCGGCGCCGGCAACACAGGAGACATGCTGTTGCGGGACATGGCGCGAAACGGTTTTGAGGATTTTCATCCGGTGGGGCTTTTGGATGATGATCCAATGAAAATTGGAACTTATGTGCATGGGGTAAAGGTGCTGGGCAAGCTGTCTCAACTGGAGAAGGTGATCGTGCGGCAGGAAGTCGAAGCCGTGCTCATTGCCATTCCATCCCTGAATCATGCGCCGCTTCGAGAACTTTATGATTCGGTAAGAAAATTCAAGGTGGGCACGGTCAAGGTGGTGCCCAGAATTTATGATTTTGACAAGCCGGACATCAACCTGAAAGGTTTGGAAGACATCAGTATTGAGGATTTGATTGGACGCCAAGTGATCAATGTGGATTACCAGGTCATCCGGAATTTTCTGGAAGGAAAATCGGTGATGGTGACGGGGGCGGGCGGTTCGATTGGCATGGAAATTGTCACGCAGGTATGCGCTTTCGGTCCGCGCCATCTGATCCTTTTCGAGATTGATGAAACCGAGCTTCACAATCTTTCGCTGCGTCTTGCGCGCCTGTTTCCCTATCTGACCAAAAATATCGAGTACGTAACGGGGGACATCCGTGACGATTTGCGTGTGCGGGAGGTTTTTGAAAAGTATCGTCCGGAGATCTTGTTTCATGCCGCCGCCTACAAGCATGTGCCGATGATGGAATACAATCCGCGTGAAGCAGCAAAAGTCAATATTTTCGGTACCTTCAACATTGCCCGGGCTGCTGTGGCCTATGGAACCGAGACGTTTGTCATGATTTCCACCGACAAGGCTGTCCGTCCTACCAGTGTCATGGGCGCCACCAAACGCATGGCGGAGTTTGTTTGCCGGGCGGTGGGAGACCAACAAGCCGGAAGAAGGGCCATGGACGATGGGCAATGGACTCACGGCGATACGGAAAAAAACACTTCCTGTACTTCCGCCAGTGCGACAAATAGTCGTGAGGTCATTTCCTCGGAGGCGCGATTCCTTCAAAGCAGGGGTACGACCCGCTTCATGTCTGTGCGTTTCGGCAATGTGCTGGGCAGCCGGGGAAGTGTTTTACCCTTGTTTTTGGATCAGCTCAAGCATGGCGGCCCGTTGACGGTCACGTCCCCGGAGATGAAGCGATACTTCATGACGATTCCCGAGGCGGTTTCGCTGGTTTTACAAGCCTCTACCTTGGGGAAAGGCGGTGAGGTTTTCGTTCTGGATATGGGTGAACCGGTAATGATTGTTCGCGTAGCGGAGGAATTGATCCGCCTTCACGGCCTGGAGCCTTACAAAGACATTGATATTCGTTTTACTGGCTTGCGCCCCGGCGAAAAACTGTTTGAAGAAATTTTAACGGCGGAAGAAGGCACAGACGCCAGCTGTCACGAGAAGATATTTGTTGCCCGCGGCAGCAAAAAATTTACTCTGGCCGAGATGAATCTTATTCTTGACGAGTTTTTAGAGGTGATTCGCGACCCCTCTCCCGGAAGCGATGAAAAAATGAAACAACTGCTCCGGAAGTATGTAAAGCATTATGTAGAGATGTAGTTTGTAAAAACCGGTGTTTTGTCCGGGAAGTCTGTCTGAACCCTTTCAGAATGAGGTGGCGGGTTTTTCAGATGCAGACAAGACCCGAATGGCAAAGCCAATTGACCAGAAGATAAGCCGCTATGCCGCCTAAGTAGGATACGATGAGGGTCAGAATCAGGGCGGCAAAAAACCATTTGTTGCTGTTCATTTCCTTGCGCAGTACGGCAACCGTGGCGACACAGGGAATAAAGAGCATCATCACTACCAGAAACGCGGCGGCGGATGCCGGACTCATCACCGTGGGAAGAACCTGAGACAGACCGTCTTTTCCGACGCCATACAGGACACCCAGTGTTGCCACAACATTTTCCTTGGCGACCAGGCCCGTGAGCAGGGCGGTGATCATTTTCCAGTCCAGTCCCAGCGGAGCACCCAGAGGCGCAATCAGTTGTCCTGCGCGGGAAAGCCAGCTTTCCTCAACCGAACCTGTTGGAAAATAAGACAAAATCCAGATGACCAGCGAAACGCCGAGAATGACGGTTCCCGCT
Source organism: Smithellaceae bacterium (assembly GCA_035416785.1). GTDB lineage: Bacteria > Desulfobacterota > Syntrophia > Syntrophales > Smithellaceae > UBA8904. The sequence continues at coordinate 5,550 of DAOLNX010000018.1, forward strand.
TTCCGGAGAAAAGACACGGTTCGCGTCCAAATGACCATGAAAATGGTTTTTACGTCCGGCCGATGGTAAATGGGCAGCTCCATGATAAAAGGAGCATCCTGCTTCCGAAGCGCCTTGTTGACGAATATCCCCGCGATGCCTAAAACGGCGATATTCAAAGCCAGAATGCTCCACGAGACCAGGGCTGCATTTTCCGCGAAAATGGCGGCGGATACCAGGGTCAGCACGGCCAGTCGCGCTGTGCAGGGCACAAAGGGGATCAAAAGCAGCGTAATCATCCGGGCCTTGCGGGTTTCAATAATGCGGGCGCCCAGCACCGCCGGCACGTTGCAGCCGAAGCCCAGGCACATCGGAATAAAGCTTTTTCCATGAAGCCCCACCAGATGCATGATTCTGTCCATGACAAAGGCAGCGCGCGCCATGTAGCCGATGTCTTCCAGAAAGGCCAGAATAGCGAAAAAAATCAGCAAAACCGGCAGAAAGGTTACAACAGACCCGGCGCCGCCGATCACACCGTCCAGCAGCATGCCGCGAAGCCATGCAGGCCAATCCGTCAGGTAAGGCTCACAAAAACCGGCAAATTGCTGAAGAGCGTCACTCAATCCGTTTTGCAGCGGCACACCCGCGGAATAGGTGAGGAAAAAGACCAGCGCCATGACACCCAGTAAAATCGGTATGCCGAAAATCGGCCGCGTCAGAACATGATCCACCCGGTCAGTCAGAACCACCTCTCCCATCTTAAATCGAGACATGGATGCGCGGGTGACTTTTTCAATCCAATCATAGCGACCGTTGACCACGGCATGAAGCGCGTCTTCATGCTCGCTTAAAAGATTCTGAATCTTTTTCCAGGCGGTGGAGTCGCTGCAGTTTTTGATCAGATCTGAAGCTTCGGGATCGCCTTCCATGATTTTGACGGCTGCCCATTCCACCGTATACGGTTCGGGAACCAGAGGCTCGATGGTCTCCAAAATCTGCTGATAGAGTTCCCGATGATCCGGGGAAACGTCCGGCCGGTTTGGCCGGATTTTCTCGCCGGATACGGCAAAAGCGCAGATCTCGTCCACCAGTTCGCGAATGCCGCTGTTTCGCCTGGCCACCATGGGAATGACGGGAACGGCCAGTTGATCCTCCAGCGTTTTCGGGTTGATTTGTATGCCCTGGTTGGAAGCGACATCCAGCATATTAATGGCCGTAATGACCGGACAGTTCAGCAAAAGAACTTCTGAAAGTAAATAGAGGCTTCGTTCCAATGCGGCGGCATTGAGCACAAGAATCACCAGGTCCGGCTTTTCCTGGATGATGAAATTTCGTGCGATACGCTCCTCTTCGGAAAAGGCCGTCAGACTGTAAGTGCCGGGTAAATCGACAATCCGGATCAGCGCCTGATTTGCGCGGTGCTCTCCGGATTTCTTTTCCACGGTTTTGCCCGGCCAGTTTCCCACATGCTGGGACAGGCCGGTCAGAATGTTGAAAATGGTGGATTTTCCGACATTGGGCTGCCCCACCAATGCGACGGTGATTTCCTTTTCAATGGTCGGCTGGCAAACGGCTTCGTCAGGATCAATTTTATAGACGCTGATTTTTGCCGCTTCGCCCCGTCCCAGCGCAATGCGTGTTTCGGAGACTTGCACAATGATCATGCCGCCGCTGACCTGGGCTATGCGGAATCTCGCCCCCTTCACCAATCCCATACCGGCCAGCCGGCTGGTCAGGTCCGAACCGCCGTCAATGGAATGGATAATGCCCTGATCGCCTTCGCGCAAGCTGGAGATGATTTCCGGTGATGTCATTTTTATGGCAATCCTTGTTGGTCAGGCCAGGCCGACCCGATATTTTTTTAAAATCCGTTCCGGACCGTAAGAACTTTTGGTTTTGCGAAGATTTTTATTGCCCATATCCTCTTCCAGGTTCAGATAGGGGTAACGTGCCTGCAATTTTTTGGCTGTGTCATTGAACATAAATTCATAAATGCCATGATACTGCCTGGATGCTTTGGCAAAATGAAGACAAAACATGCTTCGATTCAGGGGCTCTCCGATAATCATTCCCGCCGGTTTTTCGGCAATGTAATATATTGTTCCCCACAGTGCAAGCGCTGAAAAATTTTCCAGGGCTTCCGCGCATATCGCAAAATCCGTTTTGGCCGGTAACGCGATGGACTCTGCCTGCCAGGATTGAAGAACGCTCATGGCGTCGGACAGGTGTTCTCTTCCCAGAATTTGAGCGACCGGCTGATAGACGTTCCGGAACTGGTTTAAATGATTGCGGTGGCGTGTGTAGGTTTTGCCGGCAAACGTGGCCAGATTCCTGCTCAGGTAAATGTAATCAGACTCACCCTCGTCGAAGGATATGCGAAATTCTTTTTCGGGGAAAAAAGGCAGCCATTTTTCGGGAATCGGAAAGAAGAAATTGTCGCGATTCAACAAGTCGCGGAGGGTGTCCGGTGAGCAGTTTTCCGGGCTGGCAAGCGGCATAATGTAATTTTGCCCCTGACGGTTGCAGGCGGAAATGAAGCTCGCGCAGTCTCGCGTCAAAATTTGATAGCGGCTGACATTGCGGAATAAATAAACATTGGCAAAGGTGTAGTCCGATATGTCCAGATTCATGGATGCAAAGCGTCCGGCAAGAAAAGGGTGATGATTTAACTCAATTTTTTCAATGTAATCCATAATTGTAAAGGCCTGTTTCCCGTTTGGGTCCGCGGTTAAAGATGAAGCTCGTGCTGGTGTTCTCGAAGCCATCGCTTGTGGCGCGGATAGTCCGGCATGGCCTGTCCCACCAGATTCCAGAAGACCGGAGAATGATTTTTCTGATGGATGTGCATCAGTTCATGGACAATGACATAGTCGATTACCCGGGGAGGGGCCATCATCAAACGGAAGCAGAAGTTCAGGCGATTGTCCGAAGAGCAGGATCCCCAGCGTCCGGTGGCGGAGTTGATTTTCAGACCGCCGGATTTCAGTTTCAGGAGGTTTTCGTAATCGGCAACCCGTTCGCTTAAGTAGGCGAGAGCCTTTTTTTTATACCAAGCCGTCAGATACGCTTTTTGCTTTGCCGGATTTGGCGGGCAGTTCAGAAAAAAACGTTCCTTCCAGAATGTGACTCCCTCGTTTTCCAACGGTTCATCATAAGCTTCCAGCGGATAGACCTGACCCAGATAATAAAGTTTATCGCCGGTTGCATAGGTATTTTCCATGCGCAGATTCTGCAGCTGGAACTGTCTGCTGACCGTCCGGTCGATCCAGCTTTGTTTTTCCTCGACAAAGCGGTTGATTTCGGACTTTGGTGTGCAATAGGGTGCAAAGACAAGAACTTCAGAATTCCCGCCGATTTGCAGGCTGATCGTTTTTTTTCTTTTTCTGCTTCGCTTGAGAATATATTGAATGCTCATAATTTTTACAGGCAGCTTCTAGCATAGAGCATCTGAAAAAGCGAGCGGGAAGAAAAGCCGGTCCTTTGCATTTGTCCTAAATCGTGGTAGTCCGAAACATATTCTATGGCGAGGCGATGTTATGGAAGAAAGAAATGTTCGTCCCTGGGGTTACTATCAGATTCTTTCGGATGCCCCGGACCACAAAGTGAAAAGAATTGTTGTGGCGCCGGGCGGCTGCCTCAGTCTGCAACGACATCAGCTTCGCGCCGAGCACTGGTATTCGGTTGCGGGCGCCGGTCAGGCGACGATTGACGGCCGGAGGCACACGCTGACCCCCGGCATTGCGGTGGACATTCCCCGGGGCTCCGTCCACCGTCTGGAAAACACAGCCGCCGAGCCGCTGATGATTATTGAGGTCCAGACGGGTTCCTACTTTGGAGAAGACGATATTGAGAGACTGGAAGACAGATACGGGCGAAAAGACACGGCCGGGAAAAAAGAAGACCGCACGGGATGATGGTCCGGTGATGCCGATTGCAGGCTCTGAAAGGCGGTTTTTAGCGTTTTCCAGTTCAGAAAGCATCCGGCCATCCGGCGGGTTTTGCTAAAAGATCAGGGACCTGAAATCTCTCGAATTCCGAATGTTTGCAAACCCCTGTTCCGTTTTGGCGGCTTTTCGATATTCAGGTTTGATTCTTATCGCTATGCCCAGGTCCTGATTGGCTTTTTCGGTTTTGTTTACCTTGGCGTAAGAAATTGCCCTTGCATAATAAGCATCCGCATACAGAGGACTCAATTCAATGGCCTTGCTCAGGTTTACGATGGCGTCATCGTGTCTGCCGATTTTGTCGTAGTAAACGCCGAGATGCTTGTAGGGGTAGGGCAGATCCGGATCCAGGGCAATGGCTTTCCGGTAATCGGCTGATGCGTCAAGAGGTTTCCCGGCCATATCGAACAGGGATCCGCGATAATGAAAGGCCACAGCGTCTTGGGGGTGGAGTTCAATCATCTTGCCGGCATCGGCAATGGCTTCCTGAAATCGGCCAAGGGCCAGATAAGCTCCGGTGCGCCTTCCGTACAAAAAGGATTCCCTGGGGCTGGCGATGATGGCCTTGCTGAAATCGGCAAGCGCTTCCCGGTATCGGCCCAGAACATAGTAAGCGTCGCCACGCATGCAGTTGAGCAGGGGATCTCCGGGATAACGTTCAAGAAGAACGCTGAAATCGGCAACCGCTTCCCGGCACTGGCCCAAGGCATAATAAGCAAATCCGCGCAGAACGTAGGCCATCGCATTTCGCGGCCGGAGTTTCAAAACGTGGTTGTAACTCTCAATGGCTTCCATGTGCCTGCCCAGTTCATAAAAGGCAAAGCCGCGGTCCAGGTAGATGGCGTCATCGTTTGCTCCCAGTTCAATCGCCTTGCTGAAATTGGCGATCACTTCCGTGCGAATGCCCAGGCGCTTGTAGGCGGCGCCCCGCAGAACATAGGCAAAAGGATCGTCCGGAACCATTTGTATGGCTTTACTGTAATCCTGAATGGCTGCCTCGTCGTGGTCGTTTACAGCGTAGGTATTTCCTTTTTCCAGCCATTCCATCGCCAGAAGCGCCGGAATGAAATTTTCATAGGCCTTTTGCGCTTTTTGTTCCGCGTCGCCGGTTGATGTCGCCAGCTCATCCCGCAATATACGGCTTTTGGCGTCCAGGGTGTCCGCCCGGCGCTTGGTTTCTTCCAGATGATGAAAACGTTCTTTGTTTTTGCTTAATGCCTCCATGGATGGAAGAATCCGTTCCGGATTTGCCTCTCCCTGAATTTTCATCTCGTAGGTCCGGCCATTTTGCTTTTCATCGAGCACTTTGATCTGGATAAAGCCTGACGCCAGCGCGGTGATTTGTTCTTTTGACAGATGCCGGAACCAGGCTTTGCTTTCCTTTTGCAGATCATCCGCCAGATTGGCAAGCAGCAGACTTTTTGCTCCCCGCAGCGCCGTCAGGCGGGCGGATTCTTCCGTGTCGGCTGGTGTTGCCGCATAGCGGTATTCGCTGACATAGGTTTTGGCATTGGCCCATGCGGCGCCGATCATAAAAAAGAACAGCAGAAAAACCACTTCTGCCGTCCTTTGGGTCTTGATCCAATTCATCAAATGTGCTTTTCCTCCGGATCGTTTATCCCGAAATCCTTTCGTCTGCTGCGCTCCTGCTGTTGAGGGGTTGCAGTATAGAAACTTCAAACTTTGATGTCAATCAAAAACGTGGGACGTATTTTATCGGGCTTTGCTTCTTTGTTTATTTCAATCAGACGGCGACCGCCTGCATCAAGACAGATGATGTCCGGATTCCAGCGGAGGATTTTTTCTCTGTCCACCCACCGGCAGGCTTCCCGAACTGACCAGAAGCAATCGAAAAAACAGAAGCTTTTCTCTGCCTGGGGCAAACGGTTGGATTTTCTACACCAGATAGCTGTGGAGACTCGGCAGCAAATTTACTCCCAGATAAGTAAACAAAACACAGGCGAATCCGGCGATCGCCATGATGGCCATGCGTTTTCCGCGCCATCCACGTGTCAATCTGGCGTGCAGCATGACCGCGTAAAACAGCCAGGTGATGAGCGACCAGGTTTCCTTGGGATCCCAGCTCCAGTAGGAGCCCCAGGCATAATGAGCCCAGACAGAGCCGGTCACAATGCCCAGCGTCAGGAAAATAAATCCCAGGGCTACGCTTGAGTAATTCAGTTCGTCGATTTGAGAGTCGGAGGGCAGCAAACGGAGGAGGGTGCTTTGTCCGGAATTTTCGGCGCCGAATGCTTTCTTGACAAAAAACATGACGCCCAGCGCAAATGCCACGGTGAAAGCGGCGTATCCCATAAAGCAGGTTAAAACATGCGAGGTGAGCCAGTTGCTTTGCAGGGCGGGAATCAGAGGCTCAATGTGGTTGTTCATGCCTGGCGCGATAGATGCGTATGCCAGGAGTAGAAAAGCAACGGGCAGGACAAAGACGCCCAGGGCGCGGTTTTTCAAACGCCACTCCATGAGCCCATAAAGCAGAACAATTGACCAGGCGAAAAAAACCAGGGATTCATAAAAATTGGCCAGAGGAACATGACCCATGCCCAGATCGTAGGAGGTTTTCCAGCGAATCACCAGGGCAATGGACTGGACGGCAAGACCCGCAAAGGTGGTGATGCCGGCGAGTTTTCCCCAATTTTCATTTTCCCGAATCATCCGGATCAGGTAAAACACAAAAGCGGCAAAATAGATAAAGGTGACCCAGCCAAGAAGAGTTGCGGCAATCATGTTTTTTCCTCCAGGAGAGTTTTCACCCGATCGGCCAGATTTCGGATTTCTCTTTGCAGAGCGCCCGAATTTCGGTAGCTTTGCCCTGTAAAAAGAACTTGCGTCTGATGGCTGGAGGAATCGATTTTGACCAGGATATGTCGAGAATAAGATAATAAAAACAACATCAAGCCGCATATCAGCATCATAGCGGCGACTGCCACGATCGTCGTTCCGGGATCGCGGTTGACCTGAAGCCCCGTGGAGTATTTTTCTTCCAAGCCCATCAGAGCAAAGGTGTAAGGACGGAAAAGCCCCGGGTTGAAAACCGGAACCTGTTCAAAGATATCCGGGCTGCTGGTTCTGATTTCTTCAATATGCTGGAAGATCCAGAATACAGTCTCTTGCTTTGGGGAGCGGACCGAGATTTTGACAGCCGGTCCCATTTCCATCAGATTTTCTTCCACTCTCAGTACTTGAAAGGTTCCCTCCCCGCCAGGCAGATCAAACGTGTAGCCCTGCGCCACATTCATCACCTCCCGGCCACCTCCCTCTTTTTGTAAGGACAGAGTCGCCTTGCCGCCCGGCACCACGCCGTAGCTTGCCTGGTAAAACCGGAATCCATCAACCTCCAGGGGATGATTGACAAGCAGTTTTCCCGCATGAAGAATTTTGTCTTCTTTGAAAAAAGTCAGGTCTGACCGGAACGATTTGGGCATGCCGTTTGGATAGCGCTCCAGAGTAAATTTTTCGCAGCGTACATGGAAGGGCAGCGTCAGAGAGGATTCTTTTCCTCGTAAAAAGATGGTGTCGGTTGTCTCGCCTTCCGCAAGATTGACATAACCTTCAACACGAAACAGAGAACCGATCATGGCTCCGGCGATGAAAACCAGAATGCTGATATGAATGACATAAACGCTGAACAGAGAAAAATGTCCTCTTCCGGCGCAAAGATACGATTTATCCGGTTCGTCTTGCCTGTCCACTTTTCCATATTTTTTTTTCAAGAGGTTTTCCATGACATCTGCCGCTTTCCGGATATCGCAGGTGGTTTGCAGGCGGTTTTCCGGAGGCAGATTTTCGAAATGCGAACTCTCAAGAGGTACAGGACGGTTGCGAAAACGGCGCCAGGTCGCTGGAAACCGGTCAAGAGAGCAGACGGTGATATTGACCGCCAGAAGTGTCGATAAAAGGATAAACCAGATGGAGGAATACAGATCGAAAATCTGCATTTTTTCAAGAAAGGAAAAAAGCGCGGGGGACAGATGCTGCGCCAGTTCCCCTGCCGCCTCGCGCTGAGGAACCAGTGTTCCGATCAGGGCGAACAAGGCGATCAGCGAAAGAAGAACAATGGCCAGTTGCACGGAAGCAAAAAAAGAGCGGATGCCGGATGGTTTGGTCAAACGAATTCCCTCCTAGGGGCGGCTAAAGAATGAATGTATGATAATATTTGATTGTATACTCATAATCTATAATGAATTCAACAAGTAACCTTTTGCCAGTCATGGGGATGTCTTGAGTCACTTCATTCAGAATTTTCCTGCCAGAAATTCCAGATTTCTTTTCAGGCCCTCAAATTTTGCTCTTTTCAGGGCCGAGTGTTGAAAAAGCCTGTTGAATTGTTTTGTGTTCAGCGTATACCAGTCTTTCCGGGTCATGGAAAGCATTTCTGGCGCGGGCGAAAAATCCATTTCCTGATTTCCGACGGCTTTCCTGTTCCAGGGGCAGACATCCTGGCAGATGTAGCAGCCGAAGACGCGGTTGGCAAAGCGTCCCTGAAATTTCTTGCTGATCGGACCCTTGTGCTCGATGGTCAGGTAAGCAATACAGCGTCTGGCGTCCAGGATGCGCGGGAATCGGGAAGGGGGGAGTCGCTTTGGAACGGAAAATCAATAATGATCTGACCGAGAAAACAAAAAGACCCGATTTTCGGTGAAATCAGCAAGCTGTTTTGCCGATCCATCGCAGGCCCGCCCGGACCGCCCATGCCTTTTCCAGGATCGGCGCCGAGTCCACAAATGCCCTGCCGTTCACCGGTGCAATGCGTGTGTGAATGAACTGCATCAAACGCTTGAGTTTTTTTCTGAGAATATCGTGATAATCACGGCCGTAGGCATATTTGGAAACCACAACCTTAAAGCCGAGCCTGCGGGCTTCTTCCTTAATTTGCCTTGTGAAATCCGTATGTTCCAAAGTCAGGAAGGGCGTCGGGCCTAACGGATTCTGGCGCCCGTTTTCGGTTCCCGGTCAAAGCCGATCAGCGTTAGCCCACTGGTACCGTCGGTTGCCAAAAGCATGCCGTGCGATTCCACGCCCATCAGTTTGGCTGGTTTCAAATTGGCGACGATGACAATGGTTTTTCCGATCAGTTCTTCGGGTTTGTAGTCCTTGCCGATTCCCGCGACAATGGTTCTTTCTTCTCCGATATCGACCCGGAGTTGGATCAGTTTTGAGGATTTGGGAACAGGTTCGGCCGCCAGAATTTTTGCGGTGCGCAGGTCTACTTTGGCAAATTCATCGTAATCGATTTCCAGCTTGATCTCCAGGGTGGGCTTTGCTGGAGCGGGCGGCGCATCCTTTTCCGGGTTTACGCGCGGGAAAAGCGAACCGCCCCGGTTTAAAGCCGCGCCTTCCGGCAGAAGGTCATGGCGACGAATGGTATCGAGATTCAGAGAGTTCTTTTCTTCCATTCCGATCGAATGTAGAATTTTATCCGCGGCTTGCGGCATGAACGGAGAGATCAGAATGGCGACGGCCCTGAGCGCTTCCATCAGGCGGTACAGAATGGCCGCAAGTTTGACCGAATTTGCCGGATCCCTGGCCAGGGTCCAGGGTTCATTTTCCACAATATATTTATTGGATGCGCCGATGAGCTCCCAGATGGACATCAGAGCTTTGTGCAGCGCCATGTCGGCAAAGGCCGTTTCCACGTCGCCCACGGTTTTGAGCGCCATGGCCGGCAATGCCGTTTCCGAATCGGGCGGAGGCGGAGCCGGAATCTTTCCGTCGCAATATTTTACAGCCATCGTCACAGCCCGGCTGAGCAGGTTGCCCAGATCGTTGGCCAGGTCGGAATTGAGGCGTGCCACAAACGCTTCTTCTGAAAAGCTGGAATCCAGACCAAATACCATATCCCGCAGAAGAAAATAGCGGAAAGCATCCAATCCGTATTTATCCTTTAAATCGAGCGGGCGAACTACGTTGCCCAGGCTTTTGGACATTTTGCCGGAATCCACATTCCAGTAACCGTGAACATTCAGGCGCCGATATGGTTCGATGCCGGCGGCCTTGAGCATAGTCGGCCAGTAAATGCCGTGCGGTTTTAAAATGTCCTTGGCAATCAAATGCTCGGCTTGCGGCCAGAATTTGCGAAAAGAATCTCCGTCGGGATAGCCCAGCGCCGTTACGTAGTTGATCAGTGCGTCAAACCATACATAGGTGACGTACTGGTCATCAAACGGCAGAGGAATTCCCCAGGTCAGACGTGTTTTGGGACGCGAAATGCACAGGTCTTCCAGCGGTTCGCGCAAGAAGGCCAGCACTTCATTACGATAGCGCTCGGGTCGGATGAACTCCGGATGGTCCTGAATGTGACGGATCAGCCAGTCCTGATATTTGCTCATGCGGAAGAAATAATTGCTTTCCTTACGGTGTTCCGGTTCGGTCTGGTGGTCGGGGCATTTGCCGTCCACCAGCTCTTTTTCCATGTAAAAGCGTTCGCAACCAACGCAGTAGTATCCCTCGTAAGCGCCGAAATAAATATCGCCGGCATCGTAAACCTTCCGCAGAATGGACCGAACGGTTTCCATGTGATTTTCATCGGTTGTGCGGATAAAATAATCGTTTTGAATAGACAGTTCCGGCCAGAGGGAGCGAAACTGGGCGCTTATGGAATCGGCGTAGGCTTTGGGCGTGATGCCGGCCTTTTGCGCGGCTTCGGCGATTTTATCGCCATGTTCATCGGTGCCCGTCACAAAAAAGGTTTCCCGCCCCGCCATGCGGGCAAACCTGGCCAGTACATCCGCCACGATGGTGGTGTAGGCATGGCCGATGTGGGGGGAAGCGTTGACGTAATAAATCGGTGTTGTAATATAAAATGGCTGCGACATGGAATGTGTGCTCCTTAAGAATCTTTTGGTTTCTTTTTGGTTTCCCGGGGGGGGTGAATCTTGTGTTTGCCGCGGGGCGGCGACGCGCTTTCCTCCGGGACATTCTGAACGGGTTCGGTTTTGACTGCGGCGTCGCGGGCGCATTTTTTCGCGCCGGCATATCCTTCGTGCTCAAAGGACAGGCAACACATCAGCCTTCCGCACAGGCCGGAAATTTTCTCCGGATTGAGAGACATGCTTTGCTCCTTGGCCATCTTGACGGTGACCCGGTCCAAATTTTGCAAAATGCCTGCACAGCACACCTCCCGGCCGCAAACGGCGATGCCTTTGATAATTCGTGTTTCCTGGCGTGCGCCGATTTGTTTGAGTTCAATGCGCGTTTTAAAGCGGCTGACCAGGTCCTTGACCAGTTCACGGAAATCCACGCGGGCGTCCGCGGTAAAATAAAAGATCATCTTGCTTTTGTCGAAAAGGCATTCCACGGTAATCAGTTTCATGGAAAGTCCCTTTTCCGCAATTTTTTCCATGCAGAATTTCTTGGCCTCTTTTTCCATGAGTGCAAGCTCTTCGCGGACATGCAAATCATCGTCCGTAACCTTACGAATCACCTTTTTGATGTTGGGAGGCATTTCGGATGGTTCTAAGCGGCGCACGCTGGTGACAACCACTCCCAGGGCGATTCCGTTGTCCGTATCCACCAGAGCCTGGTCTCCCTTGTGCAGAATCATATCGGATGCGTTGAAATGATGAATTCTGCCTTCTTTTTTTAATTTAATACCAACAATGTTGTTCAGCACGTTTCAAACCCGTTTTTCATTTTTTTACAGGCGGAGCTTAAAGGCCATCGTCTCCAATGTCAATGATTTGTTCACATTCATTTCCAGGGCTTGCTGGGCTCTTTCCACAAGCTGGATATTGTTTAGAATTTCCTCTCCCTGCAACCGTTGGGCCATCGAGGCGATGGAAGGTAGGTCATCGGCATTGATCACCATTTGATTGCAGGCGGTTTCCTTATAGACCAGCGCGTCCCGAAAATAGGTATTGAGGATTTTCAGGCCCTCTGCAATTTCTTTTTTATCCTGGCCCAGATAGGAAGCCAGAAGAAGCAAACTCAAGGGATTTCTACGATCTGCGTTGTTGAGCAGGAAACGCAGCTTTGTCCGAAAAGCCATTGTGTCTTCGGAATCACTCTCCAGCGCCCGCCCGATGGAGCCGCCGGAAAGGGATGCCAGAAGCACGGCTTTGGAGGTTTCCATCTGATGCTTTTCCCTTAAAAAACTCGCCACGATATCCGCGGAAAGCGGGTTAAACCGCACATGGCGGCAGCGAGAGAGAATGGTTTGCGGCAACCAGTAGGGGCGTGAAGTCACCAGAAGAAGAAGGTTATTGGCGGAAGGTTCCTCCAGGGTTTTCAGAAGAGCGTTCGCCGCCTGTTCATTCATTTTGTCTGCATCATCAAGAATCATGATGCGTTTTTTCCCCTCCAGGGGTTTGAAGGTCATTTGCGCCTGGAGGCTGCGAATTTCGTCAATGCGGATAAATTGCGCTTGGGTCTGCAGCAGATGAATATCGGGATGGCTGCCGTGAGAAATCTTCCGGCAGGACAGACAGAGGCCGCAGGCGTCATGAATTTGGTCCGCACGCTCACAGTTGAGCGCCTGTGCAAAAGCCAGAGCCAGAGTTTTTTTACCGATGGCGTCCGGTCCGCTGAAAATATAAGCCTGTCCAATGCGGGCTTGCTCCATTGCTTTTTTCAGCATGCCGATTTGCTTGCCGTGACCGTAAATTGAGGAAAAGGACATGGAAATCACCGCTAAAACTACCGGACCGGCGGTTGGGCCGGAATCCTTGCGGTTTCGTCTGGGGCGGCTTTTGCCGAAAGAAATTCCAACACATGCCGCTGGACATCCAGGGCAATTTCTTCCACCGTTCTCGATGCATCCAGCAAGCGGAACCGTTCCGGCTCTTCCTTGCATCGTCTTAAATAAGCCTGCCGTACCCGGTTGTGGAAATCCAATTTTTCTTTCTCAAAGCGGTCGGCTGTTGATGGGTCCGCAAGCTGGTCGTCCCGCAGTCTCGCCCTTCGCAGCCCTTCTTCCGCAGGTAAATCAAAAAGCAACGTCAAATCCGGTTTTACATCCTGCGCGCAATAATCGTTTACCAGGGTGATAAAATCGGAATTCAGGCCTCGACCGGCCGCCTGATAGGCAAATGTCGCGTCGGAAAAGCGGTCGCAAAGAACATGTTTTCCGGAAGCCAGCGCCGGCCGGACAATTTCGCGCACATGCTGCGCGCGCGCTGCGCAAAAAAGCAAAAGTTCCGTCTCGGGAAATATGGAGACATGATTGCGATGAAACAGAATATCGCCGATTTTACGGCCGATGGGTGTTCCGGACGGTTCCTGAGTCAGCACAACGGGAATTTGCCGTTTCTGAAAATACGACAGCAAAATCTTTGCCTGCGTGGATTTTCCGGAGCCTTCACCGCCTTCCAGAGTAATCAGTTTATTCATGAAGGATCAATAAACAAAGCTGGGGAAAGATCCGCCGGAATTGGCGAAAATTTCCCCTTGTCTAAAAATTTGCAGAAGAATTGTTCTATTTTTCTTCTCCGGGGACGATCGCTTCCACCGGACACTGCTCGCAGCAGGCGCCGCAGTCATTGCACAATTTGGGATCAATGACATACTTCTCGTCTCCCTCGGATATCGCTTCCACCGGACATTCATCTTCGCACGAGCCGCAGGCAATGCATTCATCGGTAATCACATAAGCCATATTTTTCCATCTCCTTTAATCAATAATTTCTATCTATATCCTTTAACGAGGGCAAAGCTCAAACAGAGACGACTTCTTTCACAGAAGGTACTTGCTGTTTGATGATTTTTTCGATGCCCATTTTCAAGGTCATCTGCGACATTGGGCAGCCCCGGCAGGCGCCGGTCAGTTTCACTTTCACCACTCCTTCTTCGGATACATCCACAAGCTCCACATCTCCTCCGTCCGCCTGCAGGCCGGGCCGGACCTTTTCTATTGCCATTTGTACCTGTTCTTTCATACGAATCTCCATTTCGGTTTTCCCTCGTCGCCGGCATTGCCCGATCAATGCGGCATTTCGCTGACCATGTCCTTGACCACCGAGCGGGCGACGTCAGACAGATCGGGTTTGAGCAGCATATAGCTTTCCGCCAGATGGTGCCCCGCTTTCCACATGATCTTTCCGGTTTCTGCATCAATCAGCTTCAATCCGATGCTGACCTTGGCCAGTTTCTTGTCTTTTTCCACGGTATAATTCCAGTAATCAACGGCCACCATCAGAAAAGCGTCCGTCTGGGTCAATTCGCCGATTTTCTTGGTCAAAGCGGGGTCGGAATAATTCAGCGTCTGAAACTTGGAAATATAGTCCGTCATACTTTTGCGCAGTTCTTCGTTGGAAGCAATCTGACGATTCAGGCTGGCCGTATCTGCAATATCGGTAAACCACTTTTTGTCCATCAGGACACCGGGGACAATTTGATCAATGGAATTGCGGGCTTCCTCGTAAGTTCCCACATCGGCCGGAAAAACGGCGATTCGTTTGGGATGATAATCTTTTGCCGCTGGATCTAATTGTGAAAAGCGCAACCCGCCGCAGGCTAGAATACTGAAAATGGCAATCATCAGAAAAAAAACGACAATACACTTTTTCATGGCCTTACTCCTTTTTGCCAAGCATGGTGCCTTATCAAAAAAACTGATGGAACAAAACAGCAAAACCGGCAATAATATAGCTGGTTTCCAGAAGCCCTTCCACCGCCGCCCCCGAAAGCCCGGTTTTCCTATCACAAAGGCGAAAACAAATCCATATATATAATGGACAGATCATGAGAAAAAAACCAAGCGAGGATATCCAGCCCGCAAAGGCGGCCACTGCCAAAACAGATAATAATATCAAAAGGATAAGCTTGAGTAAAATTTGGGTCTTCTCCTTGCCCACCAATACGGGAATCGTTTCCCGGCCCAGAAGCTTGTCGCTTTGCATGTCCATGATATCCGACATGGCCGAGCGAGTGAAAACCAGCGCGAAGGTAAAGAAAAACGCGACCGCCATTGCGGCTTTGTCCGGGTTTCCGCTTTCCAGAGCCGGTAAAAGAGAGGTGACCATGCCCCAGGCCACGGCGGTAAAAAAATTTTTTGATCCGGGAATATCTTTCAATCGCTGAAAGCGAATGAAGCCGGGAAGAATTTTCATGTTATACAACCCGCCGGCAAGGGAGATGATCGACATAAACAGAAAGGAGGACAAGCTGTTGGCCAGTGCAAGAGCCAGAGCGGACAAAAGAGAAACTCCTGCCGCAAGGCTGTAATATTTTTCGTTGACCATGTAGGATTTTTCACGGAAAGAACCGATGAGTCCTGACTCTTTGCCGCTCATCAGCCGGTTAATCACGTGCATGGCAAAAACAAACAGCGAAGCCACGGCAAGAGAGTTGATCTGCACCGAAAGGTTTTGCAGCCGCATACCCGAAAGCGCAAGCGCAGCAGCGCCAAGTGCTGAATATATTTCCGTTTTAACCATCCACAGCCAGAGCTTTAGCGCAAAGCCCATTTGCGGGTGCGGATTGCTTTGTGTTTCTGCAAGTTGATCAACCACCTGATCGATGATCCAGTTGGGAGTCGAAGCGCCGGCGGAAACGCCTATTTTTTTGTAGGGGGCAAGGTCGGCCGGCTGAATTTCCCGGGCGGTTTCAATATGGAAGGTCGGAGTGTTTTGCTTTCTGGATAGATCGGCCAGACGGCAGGTGTTGGCGCTGTTTTTTCCGCCGACGACAAAAAGCGCATCCATTTCGGAAGCCAAAGTGATGATTTCTTCCTGTCTTCTTTCTGTTGAAGAGCATATGGTATTAAAAACAACCGCCTGTGGATGGGTTTGCAGAATTTTTTCAATAATAAGACGGTAATTTTCCGTATCCTGAGTTGTCTGGGCTACGACGCAGACTTTTTCCAGAGCGGGCAGCTTTTCCGCTTCTTCTTGCGTAGAAACGACAATGCCCTTTCCTTTCGTGTAGCCCCAGAGGCCATCCACTTCAGGATGTTTTCGGTCGCCGGCAATGATTACTGTGTAATCCAGTGCCGCATGCTTTTTAATAATTGCCTGCACATGGGCAACTTTCGGACAGGTGGCGTCAATGATTTTTACACCGCTTTCCCGAATTTTTTTTCTTTCGTCCGGTGCGATGCCGTGGGCGCGGATAATTAAAACCGCCCCGTCTTTTCCGGAAATCTCCTCAATACGGCTGACAGCGGTAATGCCCCGGCTTTTCAGGATGTTGATGGTTTGCGGATTGTGGATCAGGGGGCCGTACGTGTAAATACGTCTGCCTTTTTCGCGTTGAGCCACTTCCAGAACCAGGTCCACCGCGCGGCGGACGCCCATGCAAAACCCCGCTGTCTTGGCCAGTTTAATTTCCATCTAATTGGTTTTTCCCGTCAGAATAAAAAATTCCCTGTTGCCCGCGGGTCCCAGAAGAGAGGAAGCGCAGACTCCCTCCACCGTCAGTCCGTTCAAGAGACAAAACTTCTGAATTTCTTCAATAATTCTCTCATGGATGGCGGGATTTTCCACAACGCCGTTTTTGCCGACTTCGTTCCTTGCCGCTTCAAACTGCGGTTTAATCAAGGCCAGAATGCGTGCGAAAGGGGCAATAAGCAGCGCCACGGCAGGAAGAACGGTTTTCAGAGAAATAAAGGAAACATCCACCACGGCCAAGGCCGGTTTCTCGTCCAGATCCGTGCCCTGATAATGGCGGACATTGGTGCGTTCGATGACCGTTACACGCTGGTCTTGGCGAAGCTTCCAGGCCAGTTGGCCGTAGCCGACATCCATGGCAAAAACTCTGCGTGCGCCTGCCTGCAGCAGGCAGTCGGTGAAACCACCGGTGGAAGCTCCGACATCCAGAACGGCCAGGCCCGAAACTTTCAGCCCGAAGTGCTCCAATGCGCCCTGTAATTTCAAGCCGCCGCGACTGACATAGGGATGCTCTTCGCCCTTCAGGTGGATTTCGGCTGCAGGTGAAACCAAGCGATCGGCTCGTTCTATGCGGACGTCTCCGGTTTTTACCTTTCCTGCCAGAATGAACGCCCGCGCCTTTTGAATGTCCGGAGCAAAACCGCGCAATACAAGCAGTTGGTCTATGCGCATTTTCTTATCGGAGGGCATGGTTTTTCATGATCGTTTATGGCGACAGACGACAATTCTTTTTGACATTCCAAGCATGGTGCATCCCTAAAGCATTTTTTTTCCCGGGTCAAGAGAATTCAATTTGTGGTTGCAAATACCCTATCATGTAGGTCATATACATGATATTTCATGGATAATTCAGCTATATCGTGTATTGACTATTGGCTTGATTGATGGTTTACAATATTCATATTTGTACGTTCTGAAGGGAACGTATTTTGCCGCATGAATCAAAAGCAGTCACGGGAAGAATTTTCGCAGTGAAACCAGATAGGGGAAGGCCGTTTTAATGAAAAAAGGGAACACAGATGAAAATTCTTCAGGAAGCCCCCTTTCTTCCCCCAAAAGTGGGGAGCTCAAAAACATTTTAACCGAGCCGTCCGTGGGCCTGCTTCCCTTTTCCACGCTTCAAATCTATCGTTCTCTTTTACGCATGTGTCCCGCGTCCATTGCCATTACGAATATGGATGATGGCACCATTTATGATGTCAGCGATCGGTTTTGTGAACGGTCCGGTTTTTCAAGGAAGGAACTCATCGGAAAAACCGTGCGGGAACTCAACCTCTGGGCGGAGCCCACAACGGACATGGTGAAATTCAGAGAGAATCTGATCAGGGACGGTGAGTGCCGGAATCTGGAAGCCCGGCACCGGAAAAAAGATGGAACGATTTTAACCTGCCTGACATCCGGGGCGGTCATCACCATTGGGCGAAAGAACTACATTTTTGTCATCATTATGGACATTACGGCCCAGAAGAAGGTCGAGGAAGCGCTGCTGAAAGAGCGCAACTTCAGCGACGCCGTGATGAATAATCTTCCCGGACTGTTTTTTATTATCGATGAGCAGGGACAATTTCTCCGCTGGAACAAAAACTATAATGCCGTCACAGGATTTACCGATCGGGAACTGAAGGGAACCCCCGTGCTGAGCCGTTTTTGTGAGAACGACCGGGTCTTGATGTCTGAAAAGATTCAAGAGGTTTACCAGCGGGGAGAAGTGTCCGTAGAGGCCGGATTGATCTGTAAAGACGGCTCCGTCAGGCATTTTCTGTTCAACGGCGCCAAATATGACTATGACGGAAAGTCCTGCATTCTGGGGGCGGCCATTGACATTGAAGATCTCAAAAATGCGGAAAAGGAGCTTCGACTTTTTGCGGACAATCTGGAAGACGCCAATATCGCCTTGAGAGTGCTCATGAAACGAAGAGATGAAGAGCAAAAGGAAATCGAGGCAAAATTACAGGCCAACATCAACGAACTGGTCATTCCCTATCTGAAGAAACTGGGAAAAGCCAAACTGGATGAGCGCTACAAAAGATATCTGAATATTCTGGAGAAAAATCTCAGCGATTTGCTCTCTCCGTTCACCAGCAAGCTTTATTCTTCAAGCAGTTTCCTCACGCCTCAGGAAATCCAGATTGCCGACCTGATTCAACAGGGGAAAAAAACAAAAGAAATTGCTGAAATTCTTGACTCGTCCTTCAGTACCGTAGCGACGCACCGCAACAATATCAGGCAAAAACTGAAACTGAGAAACAGCAAAACCAATTTATGTGTGTACCTGCAATCGCTGAAATAAGATCTTTGTGTAAAACGGGATATTCTATGATGCCTTTTTGGGATCGAAGATGTGTTTCCCGGCGATATGCTTGAGCCTTAACGAATTACTGACCACCGAGACGGAACTGAAAGCCATCGCCGCGGCGGCGAACTCCGGCTGGAGGCGGATGCCGAAAAAGGGATATAAGATGCCGGCGGCGATCGGAATGCCGATGAGGTTATAGATAAACGCCCAGAAGAGATTTTGCCGAATCACTTTCATGGTTGCAAAGGACAGCGCAATTGCCTTTGCCACATCTGTGAGGTCATTCCTCATCAGGGTGATGTCGGCTGCTTCCATGGCGATGTCCGTTGCTGCGCCGACAGCAATGCCCACATCGGCTGCCGCCAGCGCCGGCGCGTCGTTGATGCCGTCACCCACCATGGCTGCAACTTTGCCTTCCCTCTGTAGTTTTCGGATTTCCTCCGCCTTTTCACCCGGTAACACTTCTGCCAGAACTCGTTCGATGCCCAGTTGTGCGGCAATGCTTCTTGCTGTGCTCATATTGTCGCCGGTGATCATGGCCACCTGCAATCCCTTTTTTTGAAGTTTTTCCACTGCCGCCCGAGCGGAATCCTTTGCTGTATCCGCAAGCGCAATCAAGCCGATCGCTTTTTTGTCGGTTGCCGTGTAAACAACCGTTCTTCCTCCGGTAGCCAGTTGTTGGGCGTCTTCCTCCAGGAAATCAATGGCGATGCCCTGATCTTCCATCAGAAAGCGGTTACCGATTCGGCAGATTTTGCCGTTGATTAGCGCCTGAGCGCCCAAGCCGGACAGGGCCAAAAAATTTTCCGTCGCTTCTGTTGGAATGCCCTCCGCCGCGGCTCTTTGCAAAATGGCCTTTGCCAGGGGATGTTCCGATGTTTTTTCCAGCGATGCCGCAACGGCCAGAACTTGACTCTTTTCGTATCCGGCGGCGCTGACAATGGAGGTCACTTCCGGCTCTCCCCGGGTCAGCGTTCCGGTTTTATCAAAAACAACAATGGACAGCTTGCGGATTTTTTCCAGCACTTCGCCGCCTTTGATGAGAATGCCGTTTTGTGCGCCTATGCCCGTGCCCACCATGATGGCGGTGGGTGTGGCCAGGCCCAGTGCGCAGGGACAGGCAATGACCAGCACCGAAACAAAATGGATGAGTGCCAGGTCTATCCGGTTTTCGGGGCCAAGAACTATCCAGGCGGCGAAAGCGATCAAGGCAACGAGAAAAACCAGCGGTACGAAAACAGAGGCCACCTGGTCCGCCAGACGCTGGATCGGCGCCTTGGAGCCTTGGGCTTCTTCCACCATTTTGATGATGTGAGCCAGCACCGTTTCTGTTCCTACGCCCGTGGCGCGTAGAGTGAAACTTCCCGTCTTGTTGATACTGGCGGCAAATACCTTTTGACCTGCTTCCCTGAATACAGGCAGACTTTCTCCGGTCAACAAGGATTCATCCAGTGTGGATTGGCCGGTCAGAATGATGCCGTCCACCGGAATTTTTTCTCCCGGTTTGACTAAAAGGACATCGCCTGCCTTCAGCCGTTCCACCGCGACTTCTGTTTCTTGTCCGCCCGAAAGCACATGGGCGGTTTTGGGCCGGAGTTCGGCAAGTTTTTTAATGGCTTCGGATGTTTTTCCTTTGGCCCCGGCTTCCAGAAACCTACCCAGAAGAACCAGAGTAATGATCATAGCCGCGCTTTCATAATAAACATGAGGAGTCACTCCTGCACTTTCAAAATATCGGGGAAAGAAAGTGGCTGCCGCGGAATAAGCGTAAGCCGAAAATGCGCCGACGGCGATCAGCGTGTTCATGTCGGAGGTTTTTTGGCGAGCGGCTTTGTAAGCTCCTGAAAAGAAACGGTTTCCAACCCAGAAGACGGCCGGTGCGGTCAGGACAAACAGAATCTGAAGCATGATTTGCCGGGGCACCTGATGAAGAAATTCAAACCAGTGCTGCATGGAGCCCAGAAAAATGATCAGGCTCAAAATCGTTCCTGCTGAAAGCTTGACGGTGAGCTCCTGAAGCTCCTCCTTTCTGGCTTTGTCTATTGGGTCCTCATGGGATTCCGTGACTTCGCCCAGATATTCATAACCCTGCTCATTAAGGACGCGAACCAAGGCATTCGTTCCCCCCCAGCGGAAACGGTGGGTGATCGTGGCGCGGGCCGTCGCCAGATTGACGCTGACGTCATCGACTCCGTCAATTTCCTTCAGGGCATTTTCGACTCTTCTCACGCAGGCTGCGCACATCATGCCGCCCACCGAGATCATGACTTTATTCGACAATCTCAAATCCCGCTTTTTGAATGGCTGCCGCAATGACCTTTTTGTCCACCGGTTTGGTTTCCTCATAAGTTGCTGTGCCGGTTTCTAGATCCACACGGACGTTCATCACACCGTCCAAGGCGCCAAGGGCCTTGCCGACCGCCATAACGCAATGATGGCAACTCATGCCTTGAATGTGGAGTTTTTTCATCAGTGCCTCCTGTCCCAAAAAGAGTTTTTTCCAAAATTGGTCAGATTTTTAATAGCAAGGTTTTCTCTTTTTTGCCATAAGGGACTTGATTTAAAAACAATATTCTGTATGATTGCCGGGAAAGAGGGGAGGAGTATGAACATACGCTGCTGGGGAGCACGGGGTTCCATCCCTGTATCCGGAAAGAATTATCTACGCTACGGAGGAAATACAACCTGCATCGAAGTCCGGAACAACCGGGATGACATTCTGCTCGTCGATGCGGGTTCGGGCATTCGCGAAGCAGGAAACGCCTTTCTTGCCGCCAACCGGCAGAACTTCACTTTACTGCTGACGCACGCCCACTGGGACCACATTGTCGGGTTTCCTTTTTTCAAGCCCCTATACCGCCGTAAAACCCACATATCGGTGTGGGGCTGCGCTTTTGCCCAGGATTCCATTCGGGAAATGTTGGCGCGAGTGATGACTGCACCCTATTTTCCCATCAATTATGAGGATATTCATGCCCGTCTCGATTACTCGGATTCCTGCGAGGCAGCCTATCAGTTGGGCGATATGAGAATCGAGCCGATTGCCCTTTCCCACCCCAACCAGGGCAGCGGGTTTAAATTTTCAGAATCCGGAAAGACCTTTGTGTTTCTAACGGATAACGAGCTGGGATACCGCCATGAAGGGGGCCTGGATTATGACGATTACCGCGAATTTTGCTTAAACGCTGATCTGCTGATTCATGACGCCGAGTATCGGAATGAAGAGTATCCGAAAATTCGGGGCTGGGGACATTCCACTGTCGAGCAGGCCGTGAATCTTGCGCTGGACGCGGGTGTCCGGCAATTGGGGCTTTTCCATCACAACCAGGACCGTATTGATGACGAGGTGGATGACATGGTCAGCCGTTGCCGGGAAATCATTCGCGGACGGAAAAGCGCCCTGCAATGTTTTGCCGTTCACCAGTTGATGGATATGGCGATTTAGCCCTGACGGGAGAAAGACCATGCTGTTTTTGGTTCATATTTTCCTGATGGCCGGAGCTTCATTGTGTTTCTGCGCCGGTGTGGGCATGGCCATGTTCGGCAGAAAAAAGAAATTCTGGCTGACATGGCATAAACGATTCAACACGGCGGGGATTTGCCTGTTTTTTGCAGGGGCGGCCACGGCTTTGATCCATGTGGAAACTTCAGGCGGCAAGCATCTGGCCGGCTTGCACCATCAGGTGGGATCGGCGGCGTTTTTCTTGGCGAGCGGAACGCCGGTTCAGGCGTATTTCATGCTCAAAGCCGCCAATCGACGGACCGCCCGTGCCACGCACAGATGGCTGGGCCGAGTTTCGCTCTTTGCCGTTGGATGTGCGCTGGTTTCCGGCTTGTTCATGATCGGTATCTTGTAAAACGGCTTTGTACAGATGTTCCTTCCGACAACAACAGGAGAATTAAAACAAAGAGGCTGGAGCCGGCTGGATGTCATTCTGGTCACGGGGGACGCTTATATTGACAGTCCCCATATCGGCGTAGCCGTCATCGGCAGGCTTCTGGAGCGTGAAGGTTTTCGTGTAGGCATTATTGCGCAGCCGGATGTGGAAAGCGCATCAGACATTATGCGACTGGGAGAGCCGTGTCTGTTCTGGGGCGTCACCGGCGGATGTCTGGATTCGATGGTTGCCAATTATACGGCGCTTGGCAAAAAAAGGCATTCCGATGATCTGACTCCCGGCGGCAGGAACAATCGCCGCCCTGATCGTGCTGTTATCGCCTACGCCAATCTGATCAGGCGATATTTTCAAAATTCCAGACCGCTGGTTCTTGGTGGCGTCGAGGCCAGTTTGCGCCGCATTGCGCACTATGATTACTGGTCGGATTCTGTTCGACGTTCGATTCTCCTGGATGCTCGCGCCGACATTTTGGCTTACGGCATGGCCGAGCGAGCCGTTCTGGAGATTGCCCAAAGATTGGCTGCGGGGAAAGATATTCATAATATCCATGGAACCTGCCTCATTGCCAAGGAGCCGCCGCAGGGATTTCTGGAGTTGCCTTCCTTTGAAGTGGTTGCTGAAAACCACAGGGCTTTCACGGAAATGTTCAAAATCTTCTGTGCCAACAATGATCCGGTGACGGCAAAGGGGCTTGTCCAAAAACACAAAGATCGTTATCTTGTTCATTATCCACCATCGCCGCATCTGTCCACGGAGGAGTTGGACCGCGTCTATAAACCGGAATATATGCGCGATGCTCATCCTTATTACAAAAAGCAGGGCCGGATCCTCGCTTTGGATACCATTGCTTTTTCTCTGATTACTCACAGGGGCTGTTTTGGCGAATGCCGTTTCTGTTCGATCGCCCTGCACGAAGGCCGGACCGTGATTAGCCGCAGCGAGGAATCCGTTTTGGAAGAGGCCCGAAAAATTGCCGCGCTTCCGGATTTCAAAGGTTATTTGTCGGATGTCGGCGGAGCGACGGCCAATATGTACGGCATGTCCTGTGCGCGGCCATCCGTGTCCGGTGCTTGCGCCGGGAAACGATGCCTTTATCCCAGGATTTGCCCTTCTTTGAAGGTTGATCATTTCCGGCAGATTCAACTGCTTAGAAACCTTCGCCGGATTCCCGGTGTCAAAAAAGCTTTTGTCACTTCCGGCATCCGGCATGATCTGATTCTGGCGGATAAAAAAAACGGCTTGTCCTACCTGCGCGAGGTGGTGAAATACCATGTTTCCGGCCAGATGAAGATCGCTCCCGAACATGTTTCTCTTGATGTATTGAATTTAATGGGCAAACCATCGTCTCTTGCCCTTCTCCATTTTCAAAGCCTGTTCGAAAAGATGAACAAGGAGGAGAAGCTCAAGCAATTTCTGACCTATTATTTTCTTGCCGCCCATCCAGGCTGCCGGGAGGAAGACATGCGGGAACTGAAAATCTTCGCCTCACGAGAACTTCGGACAACACCGCAGCAGGTGCAGATTTTCACCCCCCTGCCTTCCACCTGGTCGGCGCTTGCCTACCGGACGGGCACAGATCCGTCAACCGGACGAAAGATTTATGTGGAAAGGGATTTGATTAAAAAGCAAAAGCAAAAAGATATGGTTACCGGAGGCAGGAGAAAAAAGCAGGCTGGCCCAAGGCAGAGCCTGAAAAAGCAACCTTTCAACCGCCGGAAGATTGCGTTGCACAAAAAAACGGATTGACGATTTTTGATTTCCGCTGTCTGTTTGAAGTATCCGACATCCTGTGTTAATGTAAAAACACATGCCGGAGAGCAAGAAGATGAATTCTTTCCTTGAAAAACTGGGACGCAGATCCATCCGGATGCTGACGAATTTTGGCGAAACCATTGCCTTTGCCGCCCGAGTATTTCGTCGCATCTTCAGAAGAAAAACATACACAAGCGCCATGCGGGAGGTGCTGATCAATCAGATTTACTTTACATCCGTCCAGATCCTGCCGGTCCTTTTGCTGGTTTCAATCGTTTTCGGCTCTCTTTTGATCGGCATTGTTTTTACCATGTTGAAAGAGCTGGGGCTGACGCAGTATATTGGCCATGTGCTCATGGGACTGATTGTCACGGAGTTGTGTCCGCTTTTGACCGTTTTGCTCATTACGTTACGTTCCTCCGCGGCGATCAACACGGAAATGGCGGTGATGAAGGTCAACCAGGAAATCAGGACGCTGGAGATGTTTCACATTGATATTATGGATTATTTGCTGGCTCCCCGTGTGATGAACGGCATTATTTCCATTGTTCTTTTGAGCAGCCTGTTTTCCATTGTCCTTTTGGCAAGTGGCAATTTGTTTTCCTGGCTGATGCTCGGGATGAGCATGGATGTTTATTCCAAACTTCTTTTGAATTCGACCAATTTTTCGGATATATGGATTTCGCTTTTCAAGTGTGCGGTTTACGGATTTTTCATCACTTTGATTCCCATCCGTTTCGGATTGCGGGCATCGCGGGAATTGACGAGTATTCCCATTGTCGTTTCCCAAGGCATGGTAAATGTTTTTTCAGCCATCGTGATCATTGAGGTGTTGTCATTAATTCTAAAATTACTTTAAATTTAATGGATAACGAACAGGCGATCCATGCATCGTTCAATGAGTTTCTGCAGAGCCATTCCCTGCATGCGGCGCCCGTTTCTGCGGATGCGCCCCTGATTTCCAATCAGGATGTTTATATGAATATTGCCCTCATTAAACAGTATCATGAGAATATGCCGAAAAATGAAGCCAAAAAACTTGCGCTGGAATATCTGGAAAGGCTCGATCTGGTCCGGATTGCTCATAAGCGCAATTCGGCTTTGACTGCCGAAGAGAAATTTTTTGTCATGCTGCTTCGGGCGGCAATGGTCAGGGAGGCGGTCCTGCTGATTGATCAGCCGTTGAAGATGATTCCGCATTTGAAGGATTTCCAGCTGGTTGCGGAGGCTTTGAAAAGAATTGACGATTTGTATTTTCACTGTCATATATTCGATTACCAATGGATGAAGGATAAATATGGTGGATTATGTCCCTGAGTCGTGAAGCCAAAGTCGGTCTTTTTATTTTCATCACGGCGCTTCTGCTGGCCGCGGCCCTGCTTTATCTGGCCATGGGAAAGGGTGTCTTTGAAAAAATGCACGTTTTTACTCTTTCATCACCGTCCGGCGATGGTTTTACGCAGGGAATGCCGGTTGTTTTTTCGGGATTCGACATCGGCAAAGTGCAGTCGCTGGAGCTGAATGAAAAAGGGGTCGTTCTGATCAAAATTCGCATTCCCGACCGCCATGTGCAATGGATTCGGCAGGACAGCGATTTTATTTTATACCGGCCACTGATCGGATCTGCCAGCATTGTCGTGGAAACGGACGATTTACAGAGCCCGCCGCTGGAAAAGAATAAGATTCCCGAAGTTATCATTGTCAACGACATTAACGACGCCATCGCCAAAATTGAGCCGGTTTTGGAAAAGATTACGAAGATTGCGGAAAATATCGAGCTTCTGACCAAAAATCTGTCCGACCCCGGTGGGGAGTTGCAGCGCACTCTTGGCAATGCCGAAAGAATTACTTCCAGCCTTGCTTCCAAAAAGTCGCTGGTGGAAATGGCGGTTTCGGACGAGGCGAGTGTCAAAGCCCTGTATGAATCACTGAGAAAACTGCGGGACATCGCGGGGGAGGTTGAGCAAATTCTGAAGAAAGTGGATAAAATGGCCGACAAGACGGATGGAGAACTCTATGGCCGTGAAGGGGCTCTGCCCCAAGTGAACGTGATTCTCAAAGATGTGGCCGGCAAACTGCATAAGCTGGACAAAACCATCGATAATATCAATAAAATTAGCACGCAAGCCTCCGAAGGCATGGAAGATTTCTCCATTTTGCGCTCCGACATTGACGATGTTGTTCGCTCTCTGGACAATGCCGTCAAAAAACTGGAGGCGATGATCGGCGCCAAAAACCCTCCGGAGTTTAAAAAGCCATGAAAACATTCATGATATTTGTAATTGTTTTTGTGGTCGTCGCCTGCGGACCGGCAACGCCGACACCCAAATGGAAGGAAAATGCCTATGAGCAGCTGGAGCTTTACAAAACCGGCTTTCTCACGGGCAAGGAAGGATCCGGCGGGCCGCATTTTACAAAATCCAAAAGGGAAATGGCCTCAGGCAACGACTTACAACTGCTTTCCGTGGCTTATCTGACGAAATATGCTTTGCATGTTGCCTGTTTGGAGAGTTTTGATCCAAGCGAAATGACGCAGATCGCCAGGATTGAGCCGGAAGCCTATGACGCCGCCTATTTGCATTTCCTGAAGGGCGATTTCCGTGTTGTTGATGCGCGGAGGCTGCCGGTCCGTTATGCCGGGGTTTTGAAGGCTGCCGCCATTTCTGATAGTGCAAAAGCTGTCCGTGAAATATCCGCCATGGAGGACCCTCTTTCCAGGCTCGTCGCATGCGGTGTCTGGATCAAATATCTGACCGGTGATGAAAATCTGCTGGTCGTCTGTATTGATACGGCCTCGGCCAACGGATGGAGCAGGCCTCTTTGGGCCTATTTAAGCAGACTGGAAAGTCTTTATCTTGAACGGGGGGAGAAGGCCAAGGCGGAGGCTGTAAAGGAAAGAATGAATCTCTTCAAAGATATAACGTCGATGGGCAAAAACCGGTGAGGATTTACCTTTTCCGCGAAGAAATGAAATGAAAAAAGGGGCGCGGTATACCGTGCCCCTGGTAAATACATGATTTTATTTTTATTTTGAATAATTATGATTTTGCTTTGGGGGCTGCCGGAGCTGCCGGCACTGCCGGGGTGCCGGGAGTTGCCGGTGCCGCCGGGGCGATGGAAAGACCCAGTGCTTCCATCTGTTTTGTTGCTTTTTCCTTGATGGCGCCGGCCGCCGTCAACGCTTCAGAAAAGTTTCCTGCCTTGAAGCTTTCTTCGGCCTTGGCCCAATCAGCTTTGACAGCATCCAGACCTGCTTTCGCTTCTGCCATTTTTTCGGCCGTCATTTCCTTGGGGAGTTTTTTCAACTGACCCAGTTCATCCACTTTGGTCTGAAGTGCGGCAACCATAGGAGGAACGGCTTGTACCAACTCATCCCATTTTTTGGTCAGTTCGTCCTTTTTCGCTTTTGCGGCGGTGAGCACTTCTTTGGCCTTATCGGGAATGGTCTGCGCTTCGGCTAATGCTTCTTTATATTCCTTTTTGGCCATTTTTTCCTTGACGGAAGCCAAGGCCGCATCCAAGCCTGCTGCCTTTTCGGGAGCAAATTTTACGGCTTCCGCTTTGGCGGCGTTCACAGCCTGCTCCGCTGCCTGCATGGCCAGTTCCGCCGGCCCTTTTTCATCGGCACAGGCCATAAACATCATTGCGATCAATAACGCTGCCGCAATACTGATAATGCTTCTTTTCATACCCTTTCTCCTTCTCCTTTTCTTTTCATTTACAACTGTTCTTGTTTTCACGGGCGTTTTCCTGGAGACAACCACCCGCCTCCAATTTGTTCAATCATCGGCTTCTTTTTCCCTCCACCCAATATACCGTCAGCCTCAAACAGCTTTCAACATGGCCTTCTATTTTTTTCTGTTGTCGATCCGTTTATGAACGTTCCGTTCCGCGGGGGAGGGAACTATAAAAAAAATGTTTTTCTGTCAAGATGTTGTTTTGAGCGCACCCAACGGTTTTTTCCGGATCGGGAAAAGGCTGTTTTGACAGAGTTGCCGTTTTTTCAAGTTCGTCAGTCCTATCCGGCGCAGAACTTTTTCGCATCTGGTTTATTTCTTGAGTAGTTTTTCGATTGCTGCCTGCTCAAAACCCGGAACAACCTGGCCTTTGATGTAAAACATCGGTGTTCCGCGGACGCCGACGCTTGCGGCTGCCGCCTGATGCGCCTTCAATATATCGCCTGCTTCCTTGTTTTCGCATGGAGGAATCTGTGATTCCTTGTCGAGCTTGCCGCTCAAAACCTCATTGTAGGTTGACGATGGATCCTTGGAGCACAGAATATGCTGAACTTTCTTTGCTGAAGAATCGTTGAGCGGAAAGAAAAAAACGTACAGAGTGACGTCGTTCATTCGCTCTTTGAAAAAGTTGAAGGAAATCCTGCAATAATAGCAGTTTGGGTCAATGAATTCCACAACCTCTGTTTTTCCATTGCCGATTTTGACGGCCTTGGTCAGATCAAGCTTGGCCATTTTGGCGGCTGCTTTTTTGGATTGGCTTTCCTGGGTCAGATTTTTCTCGTCTTTGGTGATAATGCTGCCCAGAAAAAGAACATCTCCTTCCGGAAGATAATAATAAATCTGGCGACCGTTATAGATTTCATAAACGCCCTTGACGGATGTGGCGGCAAATGATTCGTACGAATGGAGAGGAAAACTTTTCTTAAATTGCTCTTCCGGCGAAGGTTTTTGCGCCGATGAACATCCGGGAACTAACAAGAAAATCATGGCCAAGGTGGTGAATATTTTTTTCATGTGGCTCTCCTGAAAAAAGATGGCGGAGTATAGGGCCGGACAGGTGCCTTGTCAATCGAATATTCCAGATTTTTTTCAAGAAAGGAAAGGGTAAAATCCATTTCTCAGTCCTGATTCGGCAAATCCATGGCGGAAAAATCGCTTTGCGTGCAGAGTCTCTTTTGATATGCCTTGCCTGCGAATGAATCTCGGGAGTATGCGGACATGAGCCGGGGGATTTACATTATCGGAACGGACACGGATGTCGGCAAGACGGTAGTTGCCGCCGCGTTGATGCATCTGTTCATGAAAAACGGGTATCGAACGGCTTACTTCAAGCCGGTGGCCAGCGGTACGACGAACATGGGGGGATCTGAAGTTTCGGCTGATGCGGCCTTTGTCCGTCTTGTTTCCGGCTTTGACGAACAGCCGGAGCTGACGACACCTTTTGCCTTTGCGGATCCCGTCGCTCCGCACCTGGCCGCCCGATGGTCCGGCCGTCGCATTAATCCGGCTGTTATCCAAGAAAGGCTTCAGCATTTGAAAAACCGCTACGAAGTCATTATCGCGGAAGGAGCAGGCGGTCTGGCTGTACCGCTGAATGATGAAGGAGTCATGCAGGATGCCGTCATTCGTACGGCCGGTCTTCCCTGTTTGCTGGTTGCCCGTTCGGGTCTGGGAACCATTAATCATACGTTGTTAACACTGGCGTATGCAGAAAAGGTTGGAATCCGGATTTCCGGCATCCTTTTCAACCGTTTTGGAAACAGTCCTTTGGAACAAGACAATATTTCCACCATACAAAAGCTCTCCGGAATGAAAGCGATTTTGACTTTTCCCGATCTGCGGACGGATGAAGGGGAGCAAGGGCAGGCAGAGCAAATCCGGCAATTTGGGATCCGTTTTATAAATTTTGAGAATTTGAAAAGGTTGATGGGGATGGTCTAAATGGGAAAAAACGAAATGTTCAGCGAAAAGCTTCAGCAAATTCAAGCGGCAGGCCTTTACAGGCGCATGAGATACATGCAGTCACAGCAGAGCGCTCACGTGATGATTGCCGGAGAAGACTATCTGATGATGTCTTCCAACAGCTACTTGGGGTTATGCTCGGATGAACGGCTGAAACAGGCCGCGCAGGAGGCGATTGAAAAGTTCGGAACAGGATCAGGCGGATCGCGGCTGACCACCGGCAGTTATGAACTTCACAAGCAACTGGAAGAGGAAATTGCCGCTTTTAAGGGAACCGAGGCGGCTCTGATTTTCAACACCGGTTATATGGCCAATCTCGGCATTATTTCAACGATTGCCGATAAAAACTGGGTGATCTTTTCCGATCGACTTAACCATGCCAGTATTATTGACGGCTGCCGTCTTTCCGGTGCAGAAATTGTGGTTTATGAACATGGCGATATGGAGGATCTGGAGCAAAAAGTCGAAAAGTATCGCGGAAAGCGCGGTTTGCTGGTCAGCGACGGCCTTTTCAGTGTGGATGGAGATATTGCGCCCGTGCCCGGTCTCGTGGATATTGCCCGCCGCTATGATATGCTGCTGATGGTGGATGACGCGCATGCCACCGGTGTTTTCGGGAAAAATGGCGGCGGCACGGCGGATCATTTCGATCTGCCGGAAGGCGTGGATATTATGGTGGGAACATTCAGCAAGGCTCTGGCCAGTGAAGGCGGATTTGTAGCCGGATCAAGGGATCTGGTGGATTATCTGGTGAACAGGGCGCGCAGTTTTATTTTTTCAACCGCTTTGTCGCCGGCAAGCATTGCCGTATCACTTGCGGCTTTGAAGATTGTTCAGACGGAACCGCAGGCTAGAGAGACTTTGCTGACCAATGCCCGTTGGCTTCGACAGGAACTTTGCCAAGCGGGTTTTCAAACGTGGAATTATCCGACCCAGATCATCTCTGTTTTCGTGGGGAGGCCGGAAGTGGCGGTTGCCTTCAGCGAACGATTGATGGAAAGGAGAATATTTGTTTCCGCCATCAGGCCTCCGACGGTCCCTGAAGGCACGAGCCGCCTGCGCATCAATGTCATGGCCACGCACACAAAGGAGGATCTCACAAGGGCGATCATCACCATCAAAGACGTGGGAAGTGAACTGGGTGTGATTGCATAATGAATAGCGGACGGTCGCCCGTGCCTTTCGGCTGGCAAAATAATAAGTTAGTCTGTGCGGGACTTTATTCCTGCCATGGAAGGAGATAGGATTGAAACATTTTCAGGAAAAGGATTTACAATATATCTGGCATCCCTGTTCGCAGATGAAGGATTATGAGGATTTTCCGCCGATTGTTCTGGAATGGGGGAAGGGCGCCTATCTTTATGATGTGGAAGGAAAAAGTTATTTGGATGCCGTGTCCTCCTGGTGGGTGAATCTGTTCGGACATGCCAACGAACGGCTCAATCGGGCGCTTCGTGAACAAGCCGAAAAACTGGAGCATGCCATCTTTGCCAACTTTTCGCATGTGCCGGCTATTGAGCTTGCCGAAGAGATTGTACGCATTTCACCGAAAGGCCTGACCAAGGTTTTTTTTGCCGATAACGGTTCCTCGGCGGTGGAAGTGGCGCTGAAGATGAGTTTTCATTATCATCAGCAAACCGGAAAACCCCAAAAAACAAAATTTGCTGCGATCACGGATGCTTATCACGGAGAAACGCTTGGCGCTCTTTCTATGGGCGATCTCGATCTCTACAGCAAAATCTATAAACCGTTGATGCTGGATACTTTCAAAGCAGCGGGGCCGGATTGTTATCGCTGTCCCTATGGAAAACATCGCAAGAACTGCGGCGCCGAATGTTTTGAATCGTTGGAGCGCCTGGTATGTGAATACGCCGAAGAAATCTGCGGCATCATCATCGAGCCGCTGGTGCAATGCGCGGCGGGCATGCAAATCTATCCTTCCATCTATTTAAGGAAATTGCGCGACCTTTGTAACCGGTATTCCCTGCATCTGATTGCCGATGAAATTGCCGTGGGGTTCGGCAGGACAGGAAAAATGTTTGCCTCCGAGCATGCAGGCATCAGCCCGGATATGATGTGTCTGTCCAAAGGCATTACCGCGGGCTACCTGCCCTTGTCGCTGGTAGTGGCAACGGATGAAATCTATTCAGCATTTTATGCTGACTATACGGAGATGAAAGCGTTTTTGCATTCGCACAGCTATACGGGAAACGCGCTGGCCTGCGCGGTGGCGCGGGAATCGCTGCGCATTTTTCAGGATGAAGACGTGTTGGGGAAAAACGTAATGAAATCAAACCTTATAGCCGAGAAAGCTATGGCTCTCTTTGATGGCCATCCCCAAGTGGGCGAATACCGCCAGTTGGGGATGATCGGCGCCCTGGAACTCGTGGAGGATCAAAAAACAAAAAAGCCTTTTGACTGGCGGAAACGTGTCGGATACGGCATTTACCGGATTGCCCTCGAAAAGGGAGTGCTTTTGCGTCCCCTGGGGAATATTATATATTTTATGCCGCCTTACGTTGTGAAAGAAGAGGATATTGATAAAATGCTCCGCGTGGCGTTTGGGTCCATCAATCAGTATTTTGGCATTGAATAATGGCTTGACATTCCGCGACTTGACACTAAGATAATTTCGCACGCTCTAAAATGCGCTTTGTGATATAAGAGCGAAATATTATGACGATAAATCAACGGAGGAGAAAATATGAAGAGGATTTTCCTGTTTATCTTGACCAACATCGCCGTGATGGTGGTTTTGAGCATTGTGGTGCATCTTCTGGGTGCGGACCGGTTTTTGACTGCCAATGGCATAAATTATGTCAGCCTGCTGATATTCGCGGCGGTCTTCGGCTTTGGCGGATCGTTCATCTCGCTGGCCATGTCCAAGTGGATGGCCAAAAGAGCCATGGGCGCCGAGGTCATTGTTCAGCCCAGAAGCGCCGCGGAAATCTGGCTGGTGGACACCGTGAAAAAACAGGCGTCGATGGCCGGTATCGGCATGCCGGAAGTGGCCGTCTTTGATTCGGATTCGCCAAACGCCTTCGCCACCGGCATGAATAAAAATAATGCGCTGGTGGCCGTGAGCACCGGTCTTTTGCGAACCATGAACCGAAATGAGGTTGAAGCGGTGCTGGGGCATGAAATCAGTCATGTCGCCAATGGAGATATGGTAACGCTTTCGCTGATTCAGGGTGTTGTCAATACGTTTGTGATCTTTATCGCCCGGGTGGTCGGGTATTTTGTGGACCGTGTCATCCTCAAAAATGAAGAAGGACGTGGTTTGGGTTTTTTGGTGACCACGATTGTTGCTGAAATTGTGTTTGGTATCCTGGCCAGTGTCATCGTCATGTGGTTCAGCCGACAGAGAGAATACCGGGCGGACGAGGGAGGCGCAAAACTGGCGGGCGTGGGCAGCATGATCGCCGCGCTGGAGAGTCTGCAGCGCGGTAGCCACGAACCTTTGCCGGATTCGATGAGCGCTTTCGGAATCAGTGGAAAACCTTCCGGGCATGGCTTGAAGCTTCTTTTTATGACTCACCCCCCTCTTGAGGATAGAATTGAAGCTCTCAAGCGCCTGGGAGGGATGTCGGCTTAAAACGACGGGAGTGGATTATCGTTCCGATCCCTTTTCCAGGTTATTCCAGAACTACCCGAAGTGAACGGCTGTACCGTAAGACGGCCGGTTCA
>DAOLNX010000019.1:0-38065 GCA_035416785.1 Smithellaceae bacterium
TTCAATCATCAAAGCAAACAATCTTCACTGGAAGCAAAGTGTCTTTTGCATGCATCATTATTGAATGGAATCGTATATTTTGTCAAATGGATGTCTTTAAGGAAAAGCCCCTTTCCGAATTGTCGGAAAGGGGCCACCATGTTAGTGAATGTTTCTGAATGTCAAAACTAGAGCATTTCGATGGAAGTAGCCAGAGAAACGCCACCACCGCCACAGATGGTGGCGAGTCCCAGGGTCTTGCCGCGCTTTTTCATGGCGTGAATCAGTGTGACCATTATGCGGCATCCCGTGGATCCCACCGGATGTCCCAAGCCAATGCCCGAACCGTTGACATTTGTAATCTCCCGATTCAAGCCAAGTTCTTTTTCACAGCCAAGATACTGACCAGCAAATGCCTCGTTGATTTCAATCAGCTCGAAAGCATCCATGGAAAGACCTGTATCTTTCTTCAAGAGGTCTTTAACGGCCGGGACCGGGCTTAAACCCATTACGGAAGGATGGCAGGCGCCCATTCCTGAAGAGCGAATTTTAGCAATTGGTGTCAATCCCAGTTCTTTTGCTTTTTCTGCGGACATAATAATCATGGCGGAAGCTCCATCATTGATGCCCGAGGCGTTGCCAGCGGTAACTTTGCCGGTTTTAGGGATAAATGCCGGAGGCAGAGCTTGCAACTGCTCCATGGTCATGCCGGGTCGGAAGTGCTCGTCTTTATCAAAAATAATTGGCGGTTTGCCCTTTTTCTGGGGAATTTCAACCGGCACGATTTCGTCCTTGAAGTCTCCTTCTTTGGTGGCTCTCTCGACGTTGTTATGACTGCGCAGGGCCACTTCATCCATTTCCTCGCGGCTGATGTTTAAGAGCTGAGCAATCATTTCAGTGGTATGACCCATGATATAAGGCTTACCCTTCAGACTTTCAAAAGGCTGGCCGGATTTAAGAGGGCCGTCGTCGGAAAGCGGGATGACATGCGAGCCGCAATGTAAGCCGCGGATCATCGAATCAATGAAAACGTTATCCTGAAGGCGGCAGCCCCAGCGCGCGTCAAAACTTACATAAGGCGTGTTGGACATGCTTTCCACGCCGCCGGCCAGAATGACATCAGCCATTCCGGCTTTAATCATGGCTGCTCCGCTGATGACCGCTTCCATTCCGGAAATGCAAACGCGATTGATCGTTACGGCAGGCACGCTGTCCGGAATTCCGGCCAGCAGTGCGGCCACGCGAGCGGTGTTAAGTGTATTGCAGGATTCCAGGCAGCAACCGAACCTGACATCATTGATAATTGCTGGGTCTATTCCGGCTCGCTTTACAGCCTCCTTCATGGCAACTGCGGCAAGCTTGGCGCCGATAATGCTTTTTAATGATCCTCCGAATGCTCCGATAGCTGTCCTGCATGCTGATACAATTACTACGTCTTTCATAAAATCTCCTTTCATTGTCAAAACCTAAAACGGAGAGTTTCCTCTCCGGTATTTATTCCGTTATGGATACTGGATTACGGCATTCTCACCGTTTGCATATTCCCCCCGTTCCATACAAAACATACATCTATATGTCAATTGCAGATTGAAAAATTTGTTTTGACATCCGTTTCGTCTTCTCTTAAGAACACTTCCATGAAAGAGATCATCAGGCTGACTTTGATTCGTCATGGAGAAACATTGTGGAATAAAGAGGGAAGAATCCAGGGTGTCAGTGACATTGCATTATCCGACACCGGTGTCGAACAAGCAAGGCGCTTGGCTTTTTCCCTGAAGGATTCTGACATAGGCGCTATTATTGCCAGTCCTCTGAAAAGGGCGTATCAAACGGCTGAAATCATCAATAGTTTTCACGGAAAAAAGATAGAAGTTCATTCAGGTTTGATGGAACTGGATCAGGGAGATTTTGAGGGCAGGTCCTTTCAAGATATCCTGACCCTCGAAAAGGCATTTCTCCGCCAATGGATAGCCGATCCTGCGTCTGTGCGCATGCCGCGGGGGGAGTCGCTGGCCGATTTGCAGGAACGCGCATGGCATTCCATCGAAAAGATCATCAGCGGCGGGCAAAATGCTTTGGTAGTGGCGCACAACTTTACTCTTGCGGTGATTTTGTGTCGTTTTCAAAATATCGGTCTATCGGAATTTCGCAGTGTCTGTGTGAACACAGCCTCCAAAACCGTTATCCGAATTTTAAACGGGGAGGCAAGCCTGGAGGCCATAAATGATTGCAGCCATTTAAAAGATTCCCCGGATGTCAAAAAGTCATAGAAACGGAAGAGGACCGCTTATGCACCAAAGAAAGCATTTTTCATATTTCGTTGCTGGCGTTTTTTTACTGATGGGCAGTTTTACAAACCTTTACGCCGCCGATACCTCACCTTTTTACACCGGAAATGCAAGCCCGCTGATTTCCATTTACGGGTTGCCTTTTTTGGGGGAGTCGGCTGTCGAAACAAAACAAGGAGGTTCTTTACGGCTTACCCTGGATCTGGCCAACAATTACCTCTCTGAAAACAATTCACGAGAAAGGCTTCTTCTGGATGGCGAAAGCTGTCGACTGACGTTTTCCGGACGATACGGAATCGGCCGGAAGATGGATTTGGGTTTTGATATTCCCTTTCTTGTCGCGGGCGGCGGCTTTCTGGACAATCTGATTGAAAACTATCATTCGACTTTCGGATTTCCAAATGGAGGAAGAGAATACGCGCCGCAAAACCGTCTGTTGTATCGGTATCAAAAAAACGGTGTCACCGTGCTCAATATGGAAAAATCAGGTCAGGGCTTTGGAGATATGGTGATCAATGGCGGGAGGCAAATCTATCAAAGCCAGCAAGGGGATCGAAAAATGACCTTTCGCGCCAGTCTGAAGTTTCCCACCGGAGACTCGGATACGCTGCGAGGGAGTGGAAGTACGGATTTGGCCCTCTGGATGACCGGAAGTTTAAGCCATCCCTCTTCATGGGGCCGTTTGACGGTTTATGGCGGCGCGGGTGCTCTGGGGATGACAAAAGGAAAGGTGCTGCAGGACCAGCAGAGACCCTTGGTTGGGTTTGGCTCTTTGGGCTTGGGCTTTTGTCCGGCGGAATGGATTGAATTGAAAGTCCAAACCAATGCACACACTTCGTTTTATACAGACAGTGATTTTACGGCAATCTCCGGTGCGTCGGCGCAACTCACCGTGGGAGGTGCGCTACATTTTACACCAAAAACCTCTCTGGATATCGGAGTCACGGAAGATATTATCGTCGGCGCGTCGCCGGATGTTGTGCTGCACTTGTCTTTGAAACGCACTTTCTGATGCAAAGAGCGTTGCAACGGACTAGCGCTATTTACTGATTTTTGAGCGGATTCGGTCCTGATATTCAGTAATCTCATGACGCAAAATATCCAGATCGGCTATGCGCTCATCAAGGCGCTTTAAGTGATTTTCAAGCAGTTCCAGCAGGCGTTTCAGAACCTTCTCGCTGGACTTTTCGTAAGTCCACATGGCCTCAAGTTCTTGCATCTCGGTTAGGGTCATTCCCATGATTTTCAGGCGCTTGATCAGTTTCAGGCGCCGGAAATCCGCTTCTGTGTAAATCCTGCGCCCTCCTTCAACGCGTTTAATCGAATTGAGCAGACCGATTTCCTCATAGTAGCGAATGGTTCTCTGGCTCATATCCAGCTTTTGTGAAAGCTCTCCGATGGAACTGAACATTTCGCTCATTCAGGCCTCTTTCTCATGTACCGGCAGATATCTTGTGAAGGCAATCATTTGTTGAATTTTTCCTTAAGTTCTCGTTTTAAAATTTTGCCGGATGGGTTTTTGGGCAGCTTTTCGAGGATGACCACCTTCTTGGGGCATTTAAAACCTGCCAGTTTTTCTTTGCAATGGGCAATAATCTCTTTTTCATTGAAGGATGCATCTTTCTTAGGCACAATCACGGCTGCTACAATTTCAATCCATTTTGGATCGGGGAGTCCCACCACGGCAACCTCTTCAACACCCGGATATTGATACAGCACTTCCTCGACCTCACGAGAGGCTACGTTTTCACCACCCGTTTTAATCATGTCTTTTTTACGATCCACCACGTAAAGATAACCATCTTTGTCAAACCGCCCCAGATCACCGCTGTGGAACCATCCAAACTCGAATGCTTCGGCGGTTTTTTCAGAATCGTTGAGATATCCGGTCATGACATGTCCTGAGCGATGAACAATCTCACCAACTTCACCAACAGGCACAAACTTTCCTTCATCGTCCATCAACCTCGTTTCCACATTCAGGACAGGTTTGCCTGCTGATCCAGGTTTTAAAAGTTGATCTTCCGGTTTTAGAATCGTGGCTACGGGGCCCATCTCGGTCTGGCCGTAATAATTCCAGAGCCTCAAATTGTGGAACGTTACGGAAAGCTGCTTGATGATTTCCACCGGCATGATGCTTGCTCCGTAAGCAGCTTTTTTCAAGCTGGCGTGTTTGTAGTGGTGAAATTCTGGATGATTTAAAATACCAATCCAAACAGTGGGAGGAGCGAACATGTGTGTGATCTGGTGTTTCTCAATCAGTCGAATCATTTCGAGAGGATCAGCGCGGTGAAGAATCACGTTGGTGGCTCCGATATAGAGATACGGCATGAGGAAGCAGTGCAGCTGGGCGCAGTGAAAAAGAGGCAGAGCATGCAGGCTGACATCTTCCGTTTCGTATTGTCCGTCAAAGATGCAGCTGTAGTATTGCGACATCAACGCCCGGTGCGAAAGCATGGCGCCTTTGGGCTTGGACTCCGTTCCGCTGGTATAAGGGATCTGGACAACATCCTCTGCACTGACATCAATATGGGGTTCTTCGTGCGTCATGGCTTCCATTTCGGTGATCAGATCGAAAAAACCTTCCGGAACGATAGATTCCCCCAAGGGGAGAAACCCCCATTTTTCCACGCTGGTGAATTTTTCCTGATCTTTGGCGATGATCGGATAAAGAATATCCTCAACAATGAAGATGCGTGATCCGGAATGATTGACAACATAGGCAATTTCTTCTGCATTCAGCATGTAGTTGATTGGCACCTGAATGGCTCCGATTTTGGCCAGCCCAATCATGCTGATGGGATAGTAGTGAGAATTATAGGCATAAATCGCCACGCGATCGCCTTTTTTGACCCCATAACTGGTCATCAGATTGGCAAAACGTCTGGCCTGCCTTTCCAGATCGTAAAATGATAGCTTCTGATCCCGGAAAATGATGGCGATTTTGTCTCCGTATTTTGTTGCTGCTCTTCTGGCCATATCGCCGATGGTGTCGCGGTTTATGATATTGCTCATGAATCTAATCCTTTCATGGGAATTTTTGAAATCAGCCATTATGCCGGCTGACGCCTATTTTCAAAAATTTCTCTCAACTTGTATTTTTGAATTTTTCCACTGGCGGTCATTGGGAATGTCTCCACAAACTCCCAATATCGTGGAATTTTATGCCGGGCGATTTTTCCTTTGCAGAATTCTGAAAATTCTTCCGACGTTGCCGTCTGCCTGTCCTTCAGTTGAAGCACGGCCAGCACCTGCTCTCCATATTTTTCATCGGGAACGCCGACCACCTGAGCGTTAGCGACTTTTTCGTGGGTAAAGAGAAATTCTTCCAACTCCCTGGGATAGATATTTTCGCCACCCCGGATAATCATATCCTTGATTCTGCCGGTTACCTTGAAATAACCATTTTCATCAACTTCTCCAAGATCGCCTGTGTGCAGCCACTGGTCCCTGTCTATGGTTCCCGCGGTTGCTTCCGGCATTTTATAGTATCCTTTCATAACACAGGCGCTGCGGGTGACAATTTCGCCCTGCGTGTTGGGTGGCAAATCTCGGCCGTTTTCCGGTTCAATGATTTTGCCTTCGATATCGGGCAGCAGTCTGCCCACCGTCGATACGCGAAGCTCAACTGGGTCGTCGCGTCGGGTCATCGTCATAACCGGTGAGGACTCTGTCTGCCCGAAGGCGATAACAATTTCGGGACAATGCATCCTTGTGCGCACCTGTTTCATGGTTTCCACCGGACAAGGCGCTCCTGCCATAATGCCGGTGCGCAGCGACGTCAAATCGTAGCGCTCGAAATCCGGAGAATTAAGAATGGACACGAACATTGTCGGCACGCCGTTGATGGCCGTGCATCGTTCTGAAGCGATCGATTTCAGTGCCGTCTCCGGATCAAAATATTCCAGAATCACCATGGCCGAACCGTGATACACACAGTTGAGGGTGCTCATCACGCAACCGAAGCAATGAAACACGGGCACCTGGATCAAGAGACTATCCTTCTCGGTCATTCCCATGACATCGCCCACCATGCGGGCATTGTTGACAATATTGTTATGCGACAGCATGACACCCTTAGGAAAACCGGTCGTGCCGGACGTATATTGCATGTTGATGACATCATCACCGGACAGGGAGTTGATCCGGTCATCCAGTTCCTGCTCGGAGATTCTTTCTCCTGCTTTCAGCATTTCATCAAAGGTCAGCATACCCGTGGGATTTGCCCGGCTGCCGATATAGACGATGTTTTTCAAAAGAGGAAGTTTGGCGCAAGCCAGTGCTCCCGGCTGACTTTTCTCCAGTTCCGGGGCGATCTTGCATACGGTGTTATAAAAACTGGTATCTCGATACGAATCGATCAGAAATAGCGTGGTGGAATCAGATTGTTTGAGAATATATTCCAGTTCGTGCGACTGGTAATTCGTATTGATGGTCACCAGGACGCCCCCGGTCATGCCCAGTGCAAATTGCAGATAAATCCATTCCGGCACATTCGTTGTCCAGACGGAAACATGGTCGCCGCGCCGGATGCCGAGTGCCATTAACCCTTTTGCGGTTTTACGGCACTGTTCATATAGTTCCCGATAGGTTAGGCGTGTGGAAAATTGAGGACAGATGAGCGCCGGATGAGTCGGATAGCGGGCGGCGGTTTCTTGAATCACTTTTCCAATGGTTTTATTTACAAAAGCTGACATGTTCTGATCTCCTTAATCCACTTAACGTAAACTGGGTTCAGTTTAGCTGTTTTTTTTCAGATGTCAAGAAATAAAAAAATATTTTTTTGAATTTTGCCTGTAAAATGTAAAATAAATATTGACAAAAGTTGTCTCTTGCGTAAATTCACAAAATCATTCAGCCGTTCCAAAACGGCTAATTTTTTAGATAATATTCAGCTTCCGGAGGGAGAAGCAATGGAAAACGAGACGCTGTTCAACGATGATACGGAACCTCCCGGCCCCGAGCACGGCC
Source organism: Smithellaceae bacterium (assembly GCA_035416785.1). Taxonomy (GTDB): domain Bacteria; phylum Desulfobacterota; class Syntrophia; order Syntrophales; family Smithellaceae; genus UBA8904. Next base: position 7,239 of record DAOLNX010000019.1, read on the forward strand.
GAGCTTTAGTTCAACATGAAACCCCCAGTTTGTTTTCGTTGTCTTCCAGCCATCGGTATCCGCAACCGGCAAAATCAAAACCGGAGAAACTCTACTTTCCTTTTAAAGATTCTTCACGGTCACGCACCTTCCGTAAAAAATTTTATCCTGAAATCAGCCGCCTTGAATGGTTCGACTGGCGTTGGCAATTTCAAAACGCCATCCGGGACGTATCGGCGTTGGATGCCATCATTCATCTTTCTGAGAATGAACGTCAGGCCATGATGCATCCATCTGGTGGTCTCCCGGTGGCCATTACCCCTTATTATGCCAGCTTGATTTCTCCGCAGGATCCTTGTTCGCCTCTGCGCCGCTCGGTTGTGCCGGTCATTGATGAATGTCTGCACACAAAGGGTGAAGCAGAAGATCCTCTTTGCGAGGATGCAGACTCTCCGGTTCCTGGTATTGTCCACCGTTATCCGGATCGTGTATTATTTTTGGTGACCGATGTCTGTTCGACCTATTGCCGTTACTGTACTCGCTCCCGCATTTTTGGAAGTCAGCCTCAGCACTTTATTGAAACAGCCAAATGGGAAAATGCTCTGTCCTACATTGCGTCCAATCCGAATATCCGTGATGTTTTACTTTCCGGCGGTGATCCACTTACGTTGACGGATGAAAAAATTGAATGGCTTCTGATCCGGCTCAAGAAAATTCCTCATGTGGAAATGATCCGCATTGGCACCAAGGCTCCTGTTGTTCTGCCCCAGCGTATTACGCCGGAACTGGTAGCCATGCTGAAAAAATACCATCCCCTCTGGATGAGTATCCATATTACTCATCCAGACGAACTGACCCCAGAAATGAGCTCTGCCTGCATCCGCCTGGCCGATGCGGGTATTCCGCTGGGCAGTCAAACGGTGTTGCTGGCCGGCATTAACGATTCGCTTTCCACCATGACCCGGCTGGTTCAAGGTCTTTTGCAGATTCGTGTCCGCCCCTACTACCTCTATCAATGTGACCCGATACCCGGTTCTTCCCATTTTCGAACGCCCGTCAGCAAGGGACTGGAAATGATTAAAGGGCTTCGCGGCCATACAACTGGTTACGCTGTTCCTACTTACGTGGTGGATGCACCCGGTGGCGGAGGTAAAATTCCGCTGCTTCCGGAATATGTCATTGGCCGGGACCGGGGTGAGCTGATGATGCGAAACTATGAAGGTCATGTTTTTCGCTATCCGGACAATTCCACCGAATCAAAAGATATCCACTAGGATGGCTATGGGCAGGAATCCGGATAACCATCAAGCAGTATTTCCCGTTATCTCCCGCAAAATCATTGTCGGCCTGACCTACGATTTACGAGAAGATTATCTCCGCGAAGGCTACAGTCTTGCGGAAACTGCAGAGTTCGACACGCAGGAAACCATTGATGCGATTGAATCCGTGATTTTGCAAAAAGGGTTTTCAACGGATTGTATCGGCCATGTCCGGGAGCTCACACGACGCTTGGCATCCGGTGATCGCTGGGATCTTGTTTTCAACATTGCCGAGGGTCTGCAAGGTTTTGGAAGAGAGGCGCAGGTTCCGGCGCTTCTGGATGCTTTTGGGATACCCTATACCTTTTCCGACGTGCTGGGACAGGCTCTGACCCTTCACAAGGGCATGACCAAACATATTGTTCGAGATTTGGGCATTCCTACACCGAATTTTGCCGTGGTTTCTTCCGAGGAGGATATCGGGCGAATTCTTATGCCATATCCTCTGTTTGCTAAGCCGGTGGCGGAGGGGACGGGGAAAGGCGTTTCCGCGCGAAGCAAAATTCACAATGCCGCAGAGCTGAAAGAAATTTGCCTTTCTCTTTTTCAAACCTACCATCAGCCGGTTTTAGTAGAAACCTATTTGCCGGGAAGAGAATTTACTGTGGGCATCATCGGCACGGGCAATGATGCGCGTGCGATTGGAGCGATGGAAGTTCTTTTCAATCCGGAGGCTGAACCCTATGCCTACTCGTATGAAAACAAAGAGCATTACGAAAAATTTGTCCGATACATAGCCGTGAATGATGATGAGGCCAAGCGTGCCATGGATCTGTCTCTGGCGGTATGGCGAGGCCTCGGGTTGAAAGACGGAGGTCGCGTGGATATGCGTTCGGATACCCGCGGCATTCCGCATTTTATTGAAGTCAATTCTCTGGCCGGCCTGAATCCGGTGCGGTCCGATCTGCCAATTTTGTGCAGACTTTCGGGCATCTCCTATCGGCAACTCATTAGTGGCATTTTACACTCTGCCTGCCAAAGAGCCGGCATTGACATGCCCATTTTATAAAGGATTTCGGGACGGAAACCATTTTCATGAAAAAGATCGTGATCTTGCATACGGATGTTCCTCCAGATGCGGGCAGAGACGAATATGACACGCTTCAACAGGCGGACACCATTGCGCATGCTATTACCGACCTGGGTCACCAGCCGGTATTGTTGCCTTTTACTCTGGACCTGAATGTCCTGATGGAAACGCTCCGTCGTCTGCGCCCGGATGTTGTTTTTAATCTGGTGGAAACAGTGGCCGGGCGGGGCAGCATGCTTCATTTTGCCCCTTGCCTTCTTGATTTTTTACGGATTCCCTACACGGGAAGCCGGACGGAAGCCCTTTTTCTCACTTCCGACAAGCCTCTTGCAAAAAGAATGCTTGTTGCCGGCGGTATTGCCACGCCACCCTGGCTTATGCTTGATGGCATCGAAACGGGCGAAGTTTACACCGGGTCGTATCTTATGAAACCATCCTGGGAGGATGCCTCTGTTGGCTTGGACGATTCCGCTATTTGGCAGTCATCCTGTGCCGAAACACTGTCCGATGCGCTAAGAAGACGCGAGCAGGATCTGGACAGAGAATGTTTTGCGGAACTCTACATTGACGGCAGAGAATTCAACATTGCCCTTCTTTCGACCTGTCGCGGTCTTTGCGTTCTTCCGCCCGCGGAAATTCTTTTCCAGGATTATCCGCCAGAAAAGCCCAAATGGCTGAATTATCGTTCCAAGTGGGAAGAAGATTCCTTTGAATACCAACACACTCCCCGTACCTTCGACATCCCTAGACAGGACGATAGGTTAATTCGGCAACTTGTCGATATTGCGAGGAATTGCTGGAATCTTTTCGCTTTGCATGGATATGCCCGTGTGGATTTCCGAGTGGATGAGCAGGGCAATCCTTTTGTTCTGGAAATCAACGCCAATCCCTGCCTGTCGCCGGACGCGGGTTTTGCAGCCGCCCTTGAAAAAGCAGAGATTGCTTATTCCGAAGCGATTGAAGAAATTCTTCAGGCCGCCATAAGACGTTAACTCTCAGGAGGAAATATGAATGGCATTATCTACCGTCAAGAAATTGAACCATCCGATATGGGAGCAATTTTAAATATTGTTGAGGGAAGTGGTTATTTTTCATCAGAAGAAGTGGAAATGGCCTGCGAACTGGCCTCAGACCGCTTGGAGCGAGGTTGCCAAAGTTCCTACCAATTTCTGATGGCGCTGAAGGACGGTCATGTTGTGGGATACACTTGTTACGGCCTGATTCCGGCAACCTCCGGCAGTTATGACCTGTATTGGATTGCGGTCCTGGAGGCCATGCGCGGTTGTGGGTTGGGGAAAGCTTTGATGCTGAAAACAGAAGATTTTATCCGGGGTCAGAATGGGCGGCGCATTTACGCGGAAACAGCGTCCCGTTCCCAGTATCAATCGACGCATTTTTTCTATGAGCGCTGCGGCTATGTGCGCGAAGCGTTTTTAAAGGATTTCTATTCGCCGGGCGATGGTAAAATAATATATTCCAAGTCTTTAATATAATTATTTATTATTACTTTTTTCGTACAGATTTACGCATTAAAACCTTGCAATTTCACGGGCAATTCGTTAGGGTGCCGTGAACTTGATGTTCACGGGTTGCATATCCGACGGCATAAAGGAGGATTGATTTATGCGCCTTTTTCCCAAAGAGGAAAATTTTTTTAATTACTTCGAAGAACTGGCAGACAAAATAGAGGAAGGCGGTCAATTTTTTCTGGACATGACCCGCAATCGGGATTATTCAGCGCCGACAGTTGCCAGACTCAAAGAGTTGGAGCATGAAGCGGACGGCATTACTCATAAAACCTACGAAAGAATGCACACGACATTTCTGACCCCTATTGACCGTGAAGACATTTACGCGCTGGTCAATAAAATGGACAGCGTTATGGACGTTATCGAAGCCACCGGCGTTCGCATTCATATGTATAATGTGAAAAAGCCGGATGACGAAATCATCAAGCAGGCAGAAATTCTCTTTCAAGCCATCAAAAAGATTAAAGAAATTGTACATGGCTTGCGCGACATGAAAAACTCCCAGAGAATTCTGGACGCTTGCGTGGAAATCAACACGCTGGAAAACGCGGGCGATGTTGTACTACGAACCATCATCACCAATCTGTTTGTTAAAGAGAAAGACGCCATTGAGCTGATTAAATGGAAGGAAATCTTCGAACGGATTGAGGAAGCGATTGATGTCTGCGAGGATGTGTCCAACATCGTGGAAGGGATTGTCCTAAAAAATGCTTGATTCGATGGCTTTTGTAATTTTCTTGGTTTTTGTTGCCCTCGTTTTTGATTTTATCAATGGTTTTCATGACTCTTCCAATTCTATTTCCACGATTGTTTCCACCAGGGTGCTGACACCTAAACAAGCCGTCGTCTGGGCAGCATTCTTTAATTTTGCAGCTGCTTTTTTTATCGGAACACAGGTCGCGCATACAATAGGCAGGGGAATCATCAATATTGCCATTATTGATAATCTCGTGATTCTTTCCGCTTTGACCGGTGCCATCACTTGGAATTTAATTACCTGGTACTACGGTCTTCCCAGCAGTTCCTCACATGCTTTGATCGGAGGTCTTATCGGAACAGGTATTGCCAAGGCGGGTACCAGTACACTCGTTTGGTCCGGCATTCTCAAAACAACGGCTTTTATCGTATTATCGCCGGCTATAGGTTTGTTTTTAGGTTATTTTTTCATGATCCTCAATTTAAACCTTAATCGTAACTCCAATGTAGCCAGTGCGGATAAGGTTTATCGTAAGATGCAATTGTTTTCTTCCGCAATCTATTCACTTGGTCACGGCATGAATGACGCCCAAAAAACGATCGGCATTATTGCCATACTCCTTTACAGTAAAGGATTGATTGATTCCAGTTTCAATATTCCCTACTGGATTATCATTATGTGCTATTCGGTCATTGCCATGGGCACTATGTTTGGCGGCTGGCGAATAGTGAAAACCATGGGTACAAAAATTACTAAGCTTAAAACCATAGGCGGCTTTAGTGCAGAGGCAGGCGCCGCCTGTGCAATTATCGGCGCATCGATTGCTGGAATTCCGGTGAGCACTACCCATACAATTACTGGAGCGATTGTCGGTGTTGGTGCCACTAAAAGACTTTCGGCCGTTCGCTGGGGGGTTGCCGGAAATATTGTCTGGGCTTGGATTTTAACCATTCCTATGGCCGCAGTAATTGCGGCGATCACTTTTTGGAGCCTGAAACATTTTGTTTATTGATGCTCCGACTGCCTTTGCCTCTTTCAAGACGAAAAAATAATATTGATAATTGCCCTGTTTTGCCATAAATAATCAATCGACATGTTTTATGGCGATCTGGTGATCGTGAAATTTCCTTCTGGAGATGCATATATGCCGGAAAAACAGATTCCTTTTACAAAAAAACAAATTGAGAAAATTCTAGAAAAGTATCCTACACCTTTTCATATTTATGATGAAAGGGCTATCCGGGAAAATGCCCGTGTTTTCACAAAAGCCTTTTCCTGGAATAAGGGGTTTAAAGAATTTTTTGCGGTTAAGGCCGCGCCCAATCCCTATTTGATGAAAATGCTTCACACCGAAGGATTCGGTGCGGATTGCAGTTCTCTTGCGGAATTGATGATGGCAAAAAAAACCGGCATTACCGGGGCGGAGATTATGTTTTCCTCCAATGATACACCGGCCGAAGATTTTTTGCTGGCCCAGAAAATGAAGGCCATGATCAATCTGGATGATTTGAGCCACATTGAGTATCTGGAAAAGGTCGCCGGAATGCCCCCGCTGATCTGTTTTCGTTACAATCCCGGGCCATTAAAAAAAGGCAATGTGATTATCGGCCACCCGGAAGAAGCAAAGTATGGTTTCACACGGGATCAGCTGTTTGAAGGATACAGGATCTGCCGGGATAAGGGTATCAGGCGTTTTGGCATTCACACGATGGTGGCTTCCAACGAGCTGGATCCCCAATACTTTGTCGAAACGGCTGAAATTCTGTTTGATCTGGTTGTTCAGATTTCACACGCGCTGAATATCCGGTTTGAGTTTATCAACATCGGCGGCGGCATCGGCATTCCCTACCGGCCGGAACAGGCCCGGATTGACCTTGTGGCCATGAATCGCGGCATCAAAGAAAAATATGAAAAAATTATCGTTGCCAACGGGCTTTCGCCGGTCAGTCTTTTCACGGAATGCGGGCGGTACATCACCGGTCCTTATGGTTATCTTGTTACCCGTGTTCTGCACATCAAGAACACTTACAAAAAGTTTGCCGGTCTGGATGCCTGCATGGCCAATCTGATGCGTCCTGCTCTTTATGGTGCCTATCATCACATCACAGTGGTCGGCAAGGAGAAGCGCCCTCACGATGTAATGTATGACGTGACCGGCTCCCTTTGTGAGAATAACGACAAATTTGCCATTGATCGGATGCTTCCCCGTGTGGAACCAGGGGACATTGTCGTTATTCACGATGCGGGGGCGCACGGATTTGCCATGGGTTTCAACTATAACGGCAAGCTCCGTTCTGCGGAATTACTGTTGCGTGAGGATGGTTCCGTTGTGCAGATCCGCCGTGCCGAAACTCCAAAGGATTATTTTGCCACTTTGGACTTTCAAGGGCTTAAAAGATTTTCAGTCTGAAAAGAACGAAAAATAACGGAATCTGCAATCATTCAAGGGATCGCTCATGGCAAAAGATAAAAATCCCTCCACACCGGCAATTCTGGCGCTGAAAAAGGCGGGAGTTGTATATACGCTGCATGCCTATGCTTACGAGGATAAAGGCGGAACGCGGGTGTCCGCGCAGAAGCTGGGTGTTGATGAACACCGTGTGATCAAAACCCTGGTGATGGAAGACGAAAATGCAAAGCCGCTGATCATTCTGATGCACGGTGACAAGGAGGTTTCCACCAAGGCGCTGGCCCGACAGCTGGGGATGAAGTCGGTGGTTCCCTGCAAACCGGACGTCGCACACAAGCACACCGGCTATCTGGTGGGGGGCACATCTCCGTTTGGCACAAAAAAACCTCTGCCGGTTTATATGGAGAAAACCATTACCGATCTTCCGGAAATATTGATTAATGCCGGTTCTCGCGGCCTGCTGGCGAAAATGAATTCTGCCGAACTGTTAAGAATTCTGAAGCCTCAGGAAGTCAGCGTTGCGATATAATTTGTCTGTTTGATGGAGAAAAAGTTAACGATGAAGAGATGTTGAGGAAATTGTGATGCCCGACAATGTCATCATTCGCTGCCTGAATTGCGGCACCAAAAATCGCATACCCAAGCAAAAATTCCAGGGACGTCCGACGTGTGGCCATTGTCATGCTCCGCTGGATGAACTGATTATCCGCTGTCTGAAATGTGGCGTTAAAAACCGCGTTGCGGAAGAACGTCTGAACGCAAAACCGCTTTGCGGCAAGTGCGGAGAGCCGCTGGTCATTACCAAGCCGGATGTCAAGCCGGTTGATGTCACCGATGATTCCTTTGCCCGTGAAGTTTTGACCACCGAAACATCCGTTCTCGTGGACTGCTGGGCGCCCTGGTGCGGACCGTGTAAAAGTCTTGCGCCTGTCATTGATGAACTGGCGTCGGATTATGTCAACGGCGTCAAAGTGGTCAAGCTGAACGTGGACGAAAATCCGGTCACCGCCTCTCAATACGGCATTCGCAGCATTCCCACCCTGCTTTTTTTCCGGGAAGGGAGGCTTGTGGAGCGACTGGTGGGGGCTTTGCCGAAGCAGGAAATTGAAAAACATCTTCTTGCCATCCTTCAGACGAATTGAGGCGATACCTGATGGAAAATGAAAAAAAGCAGGTGTATTCCTGCAAAATACTGAAGGTTTGGGAAGAAGACGTGGCGCTGCCCAACGGAAAGAAAGTTCGGCAAAGCTGGATTGACCATAAACCCACGGTGGCGATTCTTCCCGTGAATGAGCAGGGCGAAGTGTTACTGATCAAACAGTACCGTGTGCCCACAAGACAAAATCTTCTGGAAATTCCAGCCGGTTCCTTTGATGACGACGGAGAATCCGCAAGCGATTGCGCACAGCGGGAGCTTGCCGAGGAAACAGGCTATCGTGCGGGAAAAATGACCCAGCTTTTCGCGGGCTATCTGCTTCCCGGCTACTGCAATGAATTTATGTATTTTTTTCTGGCTGAAAATTTGCGGTATGATCCCCGGATGCCCGATGATGATGAATTTATTGAAGTGTTTCCCGTCAGTTTTGCTAAAGCCGATGAATGGGTGAAAAGCGGCGAGTTGTTCGATGTTAAAACGGTTTTGGCCCTGATGCTTGCCCGCGGCTATTTCCAGCGATGATTTTACCGGAGCCTTTTTCCTCTTTTTTCCAGCCGAATTTCCAGATTCTTCAATTGCTCAATGTCCTTTTTCAGCTGATCGTTTTCCTGCTGCAAGCGAGCGGTTTCTGAAGAGTGCTCTTCTTCCCGTTTTCTGATGCCGTCTCGCAATGCATTCAATTCTTTCGATAACTTCGCATGGTCGACTTCGCTTCTGGTTTTTTCCGAAATTAACGTGGCTTGAAGAACCGTCATCTTGTTCAGTGTCGCCATTAAAGCGCGAGCAGGAGCCACCCATTCGCTTTGGGGATACTGCGCGACAAAGCTTTCCAGGCAGATTTTTACTTCTTCGTAGTCCGGCTCTTTTTCGCTGTTATTGATGATAGAGAGGATTTCGTTCATCAGCTCTCTGTCTGTAGGTTCCCGTGTTTGTTCCTGCTCCAACAGACCGGATAAGTCCGGCTGACGATGGGATTGATTCAATGCGCTGCTGGACGCACATCCAGCAAGAATTCCCACAATTATTGCTAAAAGAAACCATCGTTTGAAAGTTATGAGCATTGTTCAGATTCCGGAGCGTGTTGAGAGTTATGGACATCAATACTTCGCATTTTTTCAATATCGTCTTCTGTTACATAATTACTGCCGGAAAGGGTTTTGGCAAATTCTTTCAGCTCCGCTACCCTTCTGGCCATATCCAGTGAATTTTTAAAGCGGCTTCCGTCATCCGTTACAATTGCAGCAGTAACTGTAATCAGAGGAAATTTATGGAGGGTGCCTTGTCGGTTTTTTCCGACGAAATAGCCGTTTCGGGCGTCTTCTTCTCCGTAAAAACTAAAAATTCGCCCCTCAAAATCTTTGACCAGCCTTTGACAGATCGTTCGGACGTCTTCTGGATTTCCGATGGCGACATAATCATCGCCCCCGATATGGCCGATAAAAATACCTGACAGTTCCGGTTCGCGGATATATTCCTGGAGAAGATTGGCGACTTCCTTAATGACCTCGCTGCCCCATGCATAGCCATACTTGTCGGCAAACGGCTTGAAATTGTCCAGGTCCACCTGACACAGCGAGAAAGCCCTTTTCTTGTTTAGTTCCTCGTCAATACGCTGCTCAATAGCCAGGTTTCCCGGCAAGCCGGTCAGAGGGCTGGCGTCCAGATTCAAAGCCTCCAGGACCTTGAGTCTTCCGGTCATATAGGCGAACGATTTTGCCAGATCGCCGATTTCATCATCGCGCCTGGCCTCGATTTGATGATCCAGGCGGCCTTCGGCAATCATTCTTGTAGCATTCTGTAATTGTTTCAGTGGTTTGGAGATATTGCGCGTAATAATGAGCGCAAGCGATATCCCCAGAATCAAGCTCAGAACGCTCAGGCCGGTGGTCATGTGGAGGGCCAACCGGCCCTGACGGGTAATTTGATTCATTTCATCATTGATGCTCTGGTCCATGTGTTTCCGGATATCGTGAAGATTTTTTGCCATATCGTCAACCGTTTCCCGTCCCGCATCGTCGGAAAGAGCTTGTGCCTCCGGCAACCGGTCATCTTTTGTCAGTAACACTTCTTCGGAAAATAATTTCCTGAAACGGTTTTGCAGCTTTTCGGTTTCCGCCAGGGCGATTTTCGTGCTCTGATCCAGCGTATATTTGCGCATGCTGCTGATTTCCTCTCTAAATTCCTGGCTGCGCTGCCAGAAGATTTTCTCCAGTTCCGGGTCTTTCAGAATCAGGTATTTTTTTTCTGCGCTTTCCTGGGCAAGTAAAATGTCAAGCATTTTTTGTGACTTATCCATTACCTCAAACTGGTTGCTGGTCATGTTGTATGCCACTCGGTTCAACTTTTGAAGGCTGTATAACGCATAGGCGCTGGCCAGAACGGTCAGAAAAGCCATAAACAAATATCCGAATAATAATTTGCGGCTGATGGTGAGTTTCATTTAAAAAACCGGTGATGGTATCTGCAATTTCGAAATGAGCATTTCAGCAATCCAACTATTTGATGTCCGTAGCACAACCCGATGGTTTTCGTAAAGAATAATTTATTTTTCGGGTGCTCACCCACAGGGTGTTGCATGCTGTGGTGACAAATTAATTTTACTGTTGATCCGCCAACGGACTTGCGTTTGGATTTGCCGTCTTTTCTTCTGAGGTTTCCTTCAACAGATTCGAGTTGACAATTCTCTGATTTTCTTTATTTTTAAAAAACATTTTCAGGAGGAAAACAGATGGAATCTTTGATCTGCAAACACTGGCATCACTGCCCCGCCGAGGAAGTCACCACTTTGCTGACCACACACCCAGACCGGGGTCTATCATTGTTTGAAGCCAAACACCGTCTGGAACGCTTCGGTCCCAACATGGTCACGGCCAAAAAACAAAAGGGGATTCTGATCCGATTTCTGCTACAATTTCATCAACCACTCGTTTACATTTTGCTGGCCGCGGCTTTCATCACGCTGATTCTGCAGGAATGGGTGGATTCCTCGGTGATTTTCGGCGTTGTGATCGTCAACGCCATCATTGGTTTTATTCAGGAATCCAAGGCCGAAAAAGCCATTGAATCCCTCAAACAGATGATGACGACGCAGGCAACCGTTTTGCGTGACGGCAAATGGACCCAGATCGATTCGACCCAACTGGTTCCGGGCGACATTGTTCGTATCCAGTCCGGCGACAAAGTGCCTGCCGATGTTCGTCTTTTGACCTGCCGCGATCTGCAGGTGGATGAGTCGGCACTGACTGGAGAATCTGTTCCCGTCATCAAGAAAACAGGCACGCTGAATCCGGATACGATTCTGGCTGACCGGCACAATATGGCTTATGCAGGCACGCTGGTCACCTACGGACAAGCTCAAGCGGTTGTGGTCGCCACGGGTGACAAGACGGAAACGGGGCGTATTTCCGAAATGATTGCTGAGGCGGTGGATCTTTCCACACCGCTCACAGTGAAGATTGCATCTTTCAGCAAGATTCTTTTAATCGCTATTTTGTTTCTGGCGGCTTTGACGTTTGGCGTAGGGCTCTGGCGGGGCGAAGGCATTGTCGATATGTTCATGGCTGCCGTCGCACTGTCCGTCGGCGCCATCCCGGAAGGCCTGCCCGCCGCCGTCACGATTACGCTGGCTATCGGGGTGAGCCGTATGGCCAAGCGCAAGGCGATTATTCGCAAGCTTCCGGCGGTGGAAACGCTGGGCAGCACCACCGTCATCTGTTCGGACAAAACCGGCACGCTTACTGAAAATCAGATGACCGTCCGCCGTATTTATGCGGGTAATGAATATTTCGATGTTCAGGGAAACGGTTACGCGCCGGAAGGGAAAATATTATCGGGAAATATGGACATAGCCGGAAACCTGCCTGCTGCTTTATCCGAAACGCTGCTGGCCGGTCTGCTGTGCAATGATTCCCGCCTGGTTGAAGCAGATGGCTTGTGGCGGGTTGAAGGCGATCCAACGGAAGGAGCGCTAATTACCGCCGCTGCCAAAGCTGGTTTAACGCCCAAGCCGGCGCTGGAAGAAAGACCCAGGCTGGACGTGATCCCTTTTGAATCGGAAAGACAATTCATGGCCACACTGCACAAAATGGGGTCAGACAATTTTCTTTATTTAAAAGGCGCCATCGAAAAGGTTCTTGAAGCCTGTTCGGATGCCTTGTTATCCGATGGAACTGCGACCGGTTTGAACCGGCAGGATATTTTGCAAAAATCGGATGAACTTGCCGCCGGCGGTTTGCGCGTTTTGGCGCTGGCGCGCAAGAAGGTGGATAAAGACAAGTTGGACGTTGATGACTGCCTGTCCGATCTTACTTTTCTGGGGTTGCAGGGCATGATCGATCCGCCGCGCGCAGAGGCTATTGCGGCTGTTGGCGTTTGCCGCAAGGCGGGGATCAACGTCAAAATGATTACGGGCGATCATGCTGTCACGGCCACGGAAATTGCCCGGCAACTGGGTATCGGCCGCATAGAGGGCCGTGAAAATGACAAACCGGAAACTCTCACCGGAAAGCAACTGGAAAACCTTTCGGATGAGGAGATGATTGAAAAAGCCGGCAACACATCGGTGTTTGCCCGTGTTGCGCCGGAACAGAAATTGCGTTTGGTCGAAGCACTGCAGGCCCGTAACCAAGTTGTGGCCATGACGGGCGACGGCGTCAACGACGCGCCGGCGCTCAAGCAGGCTAATATCGGCATTGCGATGGGCATTACCGGAACCGATGTTTCCAAGGAGGCCGCTGACATGGTATTGACGGATGATAATTTCGCCAGCATTACCGCCGCTGTTGAGGAAGGCCGCCGGATTTTCGACAACCTGGTCAAGTTTATTACCTGGACGCTGCCGACCAATGGCGGCGAAGGTCTGGTCATTCTGGCCGCCATCATGGCCGGTGTGGCGCTGCCGATATTGCCGGTGCAGATTCTCTGGATCAATATGACTACGGCGGTGCTTCTGGGGTTGATGCTGGCCTTCGAGCCGGGTGAAAAAGATGTGATGAATTATCCTCCCCGCAGGCCGGAAAGCCCCATTTTATCGGGCATTTTGATCGGCCGCATTGCATTGGTTTCGGTGCTGATGCTTGCCGCGGTTTTTACGGTTTTCAACTGGCAAAAGGGAGACGGCTACCCGGTGGAGGTTGCCCGCACGGTTGCGGTGAATTTGTTTATCATGATCGAACTGACCTATTTATTCAACTGCCGGTCGCTGACCCGCTCCATGTTTAAAATCGGATTGTTTTCCAACCCTTGGGTTCTGGTGGGCAGCGGCTTGATGATCGTTTTACAGCTTTTGTTTACCTACACGCCATTTATGAATAAAATATTTCACAGCGCGCCCATTAGTGCAAATGACTGGGGTTTGATTGCGGTCATTGCCATTGCGGTTTATGGGATTATCGGTCTGGAAAAGTGTGTGAGATTGCACATTTTGAAAAAAGCGCGTTGATGGATTTCCTTGAATCATGAACTTGCCTGAGGAGGTTATATGAATCTGAAGCCCCTTTTTGAACCGAGAACGATGGCGGTCATCGGAGTTTCATCCGTAAATGAGCGGCATCCGGCCAATGTCATCTTTACAAAGAATAATAACCGGTACCCGATTTCCGTTTATGCCGTCAATCCCAAGGCCGGCATGCTGCACAACGAGCCGATATATCCGCATGTGTCGGATTTGCCGAAAAAGATTGATCTTGCCGTGATCGCCACACGGGCCGAACTGGTGCCTTCTGTCATGGGCGAGTGCATCAAGGCGGGTGTGAAATCGGCTGCCGTAATTTCCGGGGGATTCATGGAAGGCGGACGTAAAGATCTGCAGGACCGGATGGTGAGCATGGCCCGTGAAGCCGGTTTTCCTTTTATTGGTCCCAATTGTCTGGGGGTTTATGTCCCTTTGAAAGTGGATACATTCTTCCTGCCTGCTGAACGTATGATCAAACCGCAAGCAGGGGGTGTGACGTTTGTCAGCCAGAGCGGCGGTATTTTAGTCGATCATATGATCAAGTTTGCCGAACAGGGCGTCGGCATGGCCAAAGCTATCAGCATCGGCAATAAAGCTTTGATCAAAGAAAGGGAACTGCTGGCTTATCTGATCCGAGATCCGGCCACTCGGGTGATCGCTTATTATATTGAAGGTTTTGGCCGGGGAGAAGGTCGCGAATTTGTTCTGGCAGCGGACCGTTGTCCCAAACCGGTCATTATCATGAAATCAGGAAAAACGTCCGCTGGAAACCGTGCCGTTTCCAGCCACACGGCGTCCCTGGCCGGTGATTATGCCAGTTTTTCTGCCGCTGTGGCCCAGCATAATATTCTGGAGGCGGCCAATGAACAGGAGCTTGTATCATTTTGCGAAGTTTTAAGCGCCTACACCAAACCGATTGATGGACGAATCGGGATCATTACCGGAAGTGGCGGCCACGGGGCTATGGCGGTTGATGCCTGTTCGCAAGCCGGCATGGATGTTCCCGAATTGCATGCTGATGTGCAATTTGAAATGAGGAAAAATCTGACGTCCAGCGTGCAGGCGATTGCATCTCTTGCCAATCCCGCCGATCTGACCGGGAGCGCCGTTGATGAAGATTTCGTCGCCTGCGCTCAAATGATGGGCGCTTCCGATGCCATTGACTGCATCATGGTCCTTCTGTTGCCTTACCTTCCCGGTGTTTCGCTGGACATCGGTGTTCGGCTCAGCGCTATCAGTAAAAGCACCGGCAAGCCATTTATCGCCTATGTTCCCCATGTGGAGAAGTATGACATGCTCATTGAAGGGTTTGAACAAAACGGCATTCCCGTATCGCCATCCATCGAGGGCGCGGTTCTGATGGCAAAAGCACTTGTGAGGAAAAAACCATGCTGAAAAAAGAAATCAAAAATATCCTTGACAGATCAAGGCAGTGGGGGTGGGTTCTTGAGCCGGACGCTCAAAGAATTTTTTCTCTTTACGGGTTCAGTATTCCCCGCTATGACGTCGTTTCAGATCCGCAAAAGGCCGTTAATGTTGCCCGGAAGATCGGCTATCCGGTCGTTGCGAAAATCGTTTCGCCGGCCATCATTCACAAATCGGATGTCCAGGGCGTTGTTGTGGGAATCAAAGACGACCGGACGCTTCTGGAGACGCTGGAGCGTTTGAAGCAACTGAATGGTTTTTCCGGCATGCTGATCGGAGAAATGGTTAAAGGACTTGAGCTCATTATCGGCGCGAAAAACGATTTTCAATTTGGCCCTGTCATTCTTCTGGGCATGGGCGGCGTAGGGGTGGAAATCTACAAGGACGTTGCCCTGCGGATGGCGCCGCTTGATATGTGCGACACCGAAAATATGATCCGGAGCCTCACCGCTCGTAAATTGCTGGCCGGTTACAGGGGTTCGGAAACCGTAAACGAGGACGCGTTGAAAAAGATGCTGCTCAAATTCTCCCGGCTGATGATGGATTTGCAGGATCTGGTGGAATCGATTGATCTCAATCCGGTGATGTGCACCGCCAAAGCCTGTACCATTGTGGATTCGCGCATCATGCTGAACGGATCGTCATGACAGTGGATTTGGGGACATTCTGTCTGGGCTTTGGTCCAGATAGCCGAGCATGAAACCATGATCTCTTTTAACGCATTGATTGAACCATGCATATCCTAATGATTTCAAGAGGTATGAGACTTGCTTTTGAGAAATTTTGAAAAATATCTGGAACAGGCCATTTACAAAAGCCGATGGTTGCTTGTGCCGCTTTATATTGGACTGATTGCAGCCAACGTCCTTCTGCTCATCAAGTTCGTCAAGGAATTTATAAAATTGATTCCCTTAGTTTTATATGGTGAAGGCGGGCAGGTTATAGCCGGTCTTCTGTCCTTGATTGACATTGTCCTGGTTGCCAATCTCATGTTGATTATTATCTTCGCGGGTTACGAGAACTTTGTTTCAAAAATTGACATGAAGAATCACGAAGACCGTCCGGACTGGATGGGGAAAATCGGGTTTTCCGATTTGAAAATGAAGGTCGTCGGTTCCATCGTGGCCATTTCCGCCATTGAGCTCCTCCGTGCTTTCATGAACCTGGATGTTGCTTGCAGTACTGAACAACTTGCCTGGAAAGTCGGCATTCACATTACATTTGTATTTTCAGGCATTGGATTTGCTGTTATGGACCGGTTAAGCGCAAAAGACTGAGGGATGCTGTTCACATGCCTCATCCGATGGAACGATCATTCCCGATGCCTGACTCCAGATCAGCCAGACAGGTTCGTTGAGTTCATAGGGCATGACCATGCCGTCAAGAAACAGGTAATTGAGCAGTTGCACGTCCAACAGACGATTTTTGTTCAAACGGATGGCATAGCGCGTAATATCGCCCAGAAAGGTGCTTTTCTCAATGATGCCGAAAATTCCGTTTTCATGTTTTTCCGGCTCCAGGAGACTGACACGAATTTGTTCCGGACGGATGCCGTAAAAAACTTTTTGCCCCGGCTGAAACGAATGAGGGCCGCGGCGATAAACCAGCCAGTGTTCGAACAATTCAATTTCGCAGCGTTCTTTGCCGCAGGATTTGATGCGTCCCTCGAAAGTATTGATATCTCCCACAAAACCAGCCGTAAATGCCGTGGCCGGATTGTAATAAATGTCGCTGGGAAGCCCGTATTGCTCGATGCGTCCCCTGTTGACAATCGCCACGCGGTCTGCCAGCTCGAAAGCTTCCTCCTGATCATGGGTGACCATGATGGTGGTCACACCAACGTTGCGGGTGATCGTTTTGAGGGATTGCCGGAGTTGAATGCGTGTTTTCGTATCGACTGCGCCAAACGGTTCATCAAGCAGAAGAATGTTCGGTTCATACGCCAGTGCCCTTGCCAGCGCCACACGCTGCTGTTGTCCGCCGGACAGCTCCCTCGCATATCGTGATCCCAGGCCCGAAAGCCCGACCATATCCAGCAGGCGATGACTGCGCTTTTGCCGCTCCGGAGAGGACATTTTTCTTATTTTTAGACCGAATTCAATATTTTCGGCAATGGTCATATGGGGAAAAATCGAATAGTTCTGAAAGACAAACCCCAGACCGCGCTTTTGCGGAGGCAGGGCGGTGATGTCTTTGCCGTGAAGCACGATTCTTCCCTCGTCCGGAATAATCAGTCCGGCGACCATGCGTAAAATGGTGCTTTTCCCGCTGCCGCTGGATCCCAGAAGGACAACCAGTTCACCCTCGCCTACCTCCAGGGAAACGCGGTTGACCACGATATGCTCACCGTATCTTTTGCTGATCTGATCGATAAAAATAGCCATGACTTACTCCGCGTCCATTACAAAGTTTTTTGCTCAGACAATATTCTCTTCATTTTTTATATCACTTCCTGCTATTTCGCGCGGCAAAATAGATGATAATGGAAAAAAGCACAAAGGAGATGAGCGACAAAAGAGCGGCAACGGAGTTTGCCGCCTGAATGTTCCCCGCCTCAAATTGTGAAAAAATGTACAGGGGAGCTGTTTGGGTGCGCAGTCGCAAATTGCCGGAAACCATAATGGTTGCTCCGAATTCACCCAGAGAGTGGGCAAATGTCAGCAGAGAACCGGTTAAAAGACCGCTTTTGAGCGCCGGAAGGACAACATGGAAAAAGGTTTGCAGGCGATTGGCTCCCATTGTATAGGCTGCTTCTTCATACGTGGTTTCCAGATCATCCAGAACCGGTTTGATGGTTCCCAGCATGTAGGGGAAAGTGACGAAAATATGGGCGAGCAGCACTCCCACCGGAGTGAACATGGGCTGCAATCCCATCGGCTCCAACGCCTGGCCGAAAAGCCCGATGGGTCCCCAAAGCAAAAGCAGGGAAGTCCCGACAACGACGTTTGGAATTGCCACTGGCAGATTCAGGATAATGCCCAATTGTGTCCGACCGGGAAAGCGGGTTTTGCTAAGCACATAGGCGGCATAGGTTCCCAGCGCGGCATTCACCAAGGCGGTGGCAAAAGCGATGATCAAACTGAAGCGGATGGCAAAAAGGACATCGTCCGTTGTCAGGGATAAAACCAGATTGCCCAAACCGCCTTTGAAGGCATAAATGAAGACGGAGGCCAGCGGCAGCAAAATTAGCGGCAGCATGACCAGCAATAAAAAACCGGCGGGCAGCCAAGAAGAGATTTTATGTTGTATCGTCCTAATCTGCTTCATCTTTTTAGCTCCTTGAGCACTCCGGTTTTCCAAATCTGATCGATGATGTCTTTTTTGGCCTTATCCCAGCCGCCAAAATCCTTAATCGTAAATAAGTCTTCCACATGTCCAAATTTCCGGTTGCCGGCATTGAGCCGCTGGTCAACACTTCGGAACCCGTTTTTAACAAATATGCGCTGTCCTTCTTCACTCCAGAGGAAATCCACAAAAGACTGGATCATCTGCCTCTCTTCCTTCGCAATGTGCTTGTTGATGACCACCAGGGTATGTTCACTGAAGATCGTGCTTCGGGGATAAATGATTTCCAGTTTTCTCGGAGATGCGGCTTTATCTTGCGGTAAAACATCCTGTTCGTAAGTAATCAGGGCGTCGCCGAATCCCTGTTCAAATTGGGTTCTGGCCGCCCGCGCGCTGCCGGCCTGAACGGCTACATTTTGCCATATTCCCCGGAGCAGATTCTTACCGGCACCCACCGTCGCACCGGGTCTCCTTAACGCCGCGCCGTATTCGGCAACGATTGACCAATTTGCCGCGCCTGATGTCAGGGGATCCGGATGGACAATGCGAATTCCCGGTCGCGTCAGATCGGAAAAATCATGGATGTTTTTTGGATTTCCCGGCCGGACCACAATAACAAAGGGCGTGCCATTGACAATGCCCTGGCAGGGCAGTTTTTTCCGGAACTCCGTGCCGACAACGCCCGCCTTTTGCAGTCGTTTCACATCCAGTTCCGTGGACAAAATGGCCAGTTGGGCGGGAACACCCATGATCAGTTGGTTGGTCACTGTGCCTGAGCCGGCAAAAGATCCGACAAGCTCCACACGTCTTCCTGTTTCTTTATGCCATTTTTTCTGAAACGCGGGAAATATTTCTTTTGCAATAACATCCTGGAGAATGGCAAATCCATAAAGAACAAGCGTTTGCGGTTTACTGCTTTTTTGCGAAGGCAGCCAGGGCCAAACGGTCCAGACAATCAAGCCCATCGCGGCAAAAACCATGACGGCTTTGCATATGATTCGATAATGGTGTATCCATGATAAAAGTTGCATGGAAATAACCGGTACGTCCTGACGTAAAATAATTTCGCGCTTTAAATATCTTTTTAGCTTCCGGAAAAAATAATTCTCCGTTCGATATGGCATGTGCCTTTTATCTTTTAAGGCGTGTTGTTTGCGCCAATCCTGTCTTGTCATTTCTTAAACTGATGAATCTGTCAACGTAAATCATTCGCCTAATTCAAGTTTTCCTTTTATTCAGAATTGAATTATCGCAGACAATCTGTATAAGACTTGGCGCAAGAATGTGAGCGCAAGCGTTATGAGCGCGAGATGATCTGAAAACCATTGTTTTGAAGGAGATCAGAAAATGAAAACGGAAAGGATTGCCGCGTTGATCCTGGCTGCCGGTTGTTCTGCCCGCATGGGTGCTTTCAAGCCTCTTTTGCCTATCGGTGACAGGACGATTTTGGAAATAGTCATTGCCCTTTACAGATCCGCAGGCATTTTTGACATTTTTGTTGTTCTGGGTCATCGGGCGGAAGATATTCAGCCGATATTGGATAAGCTTGGCGTAGTTTCGATATTCAATGACGGTTATCATGAGGGCATGTTTTCCTCCGTGCAGACTGGTGTAAAAAGAATTTCCGGTTTCTTTGACGCTTTTTTTCTTCATCCAGCGGATATGCCCGGGCTTCGGCCCGAAACCATCAGGCTTCTTGTGGCTACCCGGCGGGAAAAGGATGCCCTGGTCTTGCATCCTTGCCATAAGGGAAGGCGAGGCCACCCGCCGCTCATATCCACGGCGCTCATCCCGGCGATCCTTGCCTTTGACGAGCCGGGCGGCATGCGGACGTTTCTTTCCCGATGCCATGATGGTGCCCGGCATGTTGAATGCGAGGATCCGGGAATCCTCATGGATCTGGATACGCCCGATGATTACCGGAGACTCGCAGGCGAAAAAGGTCCGGGCGCTTCGGATCTCAATAATGAGGCCGTCGCATTTCATGTCGGAGTTAAACTTGAATTTCCCCCGGATTGTCTTTGACTCTGCCTTCGTCTTCCATTATAAAGATGGAACGTAAGACAATCTGGAAGAACGGATGGATAGAATGGATAAAATAAAATCACGCCTGCTGATGCTGGCAGTAAACGCCGAGAAGTCTAACCTGCCTGTCCTCACCCGATTTGTGGAGTCGACGACCAAGGTTTCCGGAATGCTCCGGGATGAATGTTTGAGTTTGAGTCTGGCCACAGAGGAAATCTTTCTTTACCTGTGCAAATTTGTCTGCCCGGACAAACCCCTGGAAGTCCATTGTCACAACGGTATTTATTATGTCCGGATATCCTTCAGTTTTTCCGCAAAAAAGCTAAACCTGAGCGGTCTGAACATCGTCGGCGCGGGCATCCGTGACCCCGAAGAAGATATTGGCGCCATAGGACTTTTGATTGCGTCCCGGTCGGTCGATCATCTGGACGTCAAAGTGGAAGAAAACAATCGAATTCTTCTTTCCGTAACCAAAGAAAAATCCTACCCCGCCTATGAAGAAAAGCATCCCGTTCCCGGCCAGGCGGAAAACCTGGTTACGGAAACGCCGGATACAGCAAAGCTCAAGGTATTTGCCGCCATGACTTCGCAATATTACAAGTCTCCCTACATTCCCTCTTTTTTCAGTTATCCCGGCAAACTGGTGGATATGGTTCAGTCGGGCGAATACATCGCCTTCGTCTCCTTAAACGAAAAAAGAGAAGTTGCAGGCGGCATTGTGCTGAATTTCTGGTCGGAAAAGATTCTCCAAATGTACGGCCCATACTGCTTTGTAAAAGCCCGGGAAAGAGAGATCGGCGAGGCGCTGCTGAATGCCTGCCTTGTTCGGCTTGCCCGTACAAAAGCGATCGGGTTATTCAGCATCTGGGGGCTTCCCGAAGCGCTTCAGAACCATTTTGAAAACCTTGGCACATTGAGCTTTTATCTTGACGGAAAGCTTCGGACTGATGTGGCCCCCTTTTACCGTTTGCTGCATGAAGATCCCGGTTTAGAGGTATGGTGCGCAAGCTCACTGAGGGATTACCTGGAGCGCCAATACCGTCAACTGGCACTGGCCCGGATGATCAAAACCAGCCTTCACATGGGGGAAACCATATCCGGCGCGTCTTTGTTTTCCACGGAAATGCACCGCAATCAGTCCGTCGTCATCCTCCGTCCGCTTTTGGCCGGCAATGATTATGAGGAAAATATCGAACGCCATCTTCGTTTTCTTCTCGACGATCATTTTGTCAACATTTATGTCGAGCTGGATGTGGGCATTCCCTGGCATGCCGGCTTGACCGACCCGCTTTTAGCCAACGGACTTCAACCGGTCTTTATTATGCCTTTTGCGGGAAAAGCGGATCTGGTGATCTTTAAATATTATGATAAGACCAAATCTTGACATGCTTGTCCCTGCCTATGTCAGGGAATTTGAACCATATATTCCCAGCAAGCCGGACGAAGAGCTGAAAAAACTTTACGGCTGTCAGAATCTCTATCGTCTGAATAACAATGAAAACCCCCTGGGGCCTCCTCCCGGGGCGCAGGAGGTAATTCGCGCTTTTCCTCCTCCGCGCGGCGCCGTTTATCCCAGCGGCGATTCCTACTATCTGCGTCAGGCAATCGGCCGGATGCACGGCATTGACCCGGACCAGGTAGTAGTGGGCAACGGCGCCAATGAGGTCATCGCCTTTGTGGTCAAAGCTTTCTGCCAGCCTGGCGACAATATCATCACGGCGGATAAAACCTTTGCCGTTTACGAATGGGTGGCCACTTTTTCCGGAATTGAAGCCAGGCTTGTTCCTCTTAAACAGGAGGAATTTGATGATCAGGCCATGCTTGGGCGCGTTGATGAAAACACCAAAGTTCTATTTATTTGCAATCCGAACAATCCCAGCGGAACCTACTGGACCCGGGAAAAACTTCTGCTTTTTCTGGATGCGCTGGACGGCAAACAGATGGTTGTGGTTGACGAGGCTTATTTCGAGTTTGTGGAAAACGACGACTATCCCAACGGCATCGCCCTGATTAAAGATTATCCCAATTTGATTGTCTTTCGCACCTTTTCCAAAATGTACGGCATTGCCGGGCTCCGCATTGGCTACCTGGCTGCCAATCCGGACGTCGCCGATATGATCCGCCGGACCTGTGTGGTTTATTCCGTCAATGGCATTGCACAGGAGGCGGCGCTGGCCTGTCTGCAGGACGATACCGGCCATATTGCGCGAACGAGGGCGCTTGTCCGCGAAAGCCGCGCCTATCTGTGCGAAGAACTGGCCAGACTGAAACTGCCGGTCATCGCCAATGAAGGCAATTACCTGATTGCCAAACTTCCTGGCAGCGATACGCTGGCTTACCGTAAACTCATGCGTGAAGGAGTGATGATTCGTCCCATGACGGGATTTCGTTATCCCAATCATATCCGGATCACTCTTTCCAAAATGGAGGCGATGGAAGCTTTTGTTACCGCGCTGAAAAAGACACTGAATTTGTAAAGGCAGCGCATGGAAAACCACTCTTTTACTAATCCCCTGTTTTCAAGGGAGTTTCTTTCTCTGTGTCTGATCATTGTTGCTGCCTTTTGCAACGTCAGCGTTTTTTACAGTTTTTATTATTATCTGGGAGTCATCGATATTCCTTTAGCCTGGCGCGGCTTTCTGGTTGGCCTGGAGCCGATGGCTGCTTTTGGATTGCGTCTGCTGGTTTTACCCTGGCTGCACGTTCGCAACGCCTACGCCACAGCCATGATTTCACTGGTTTTTTTGATCGCTGTTTCCTGTAGTTATCTCTGGATTTCCAGCGTCTCCGGCCTGATCGTTTTGCGCATTTGTCATGGGGCGGTTTTTGTTTTGCTCACCTCCGCCGTCATTTCGCTCATTGTGAACTTTATCCCTCCGGAGCAAAGCGGCCAGGGATTCAGCGCGCTGGCGGTCGCCACCATGATTCCTTATGCTGTTGTTCCACCCTTGACCGAAACGATTCTGCCGTTTGTGCGCAACGCGGCCGACATCTATGCGGGCGTCTCCATATTTTCGCTGGTCGGCATCGGGTTGATGCTTTTCATGCACAGGCACATCCATTCTGCGATCGGCCAAATGGATAAAACCCTGATGCAACGTCTGAACCTGACGGAAATCCGCGACAATTTCCAACAAAAGGCCGTGGTTATCTTACTTGCCGCCATTCTTTCGCTTTACATGGCCCATGCAACCGTCTTTTATTTTATCAAGAATCTCACCCTCCAGACCGGAGTCGGCAACGCCGGGATTTATTTCAGTATTTCCATGGCGGCGATGATTGCCGTGCGTCTTTTCGGGTCTTTTGTTCTGGACCGGTTTGACAAATTAAAGCTTTTGCTGCCGATTTTAATCGCGCTGATTCTGTGCCTGGCCATCCTTCCCCATACGGCAACGTCTTTTGCCTTTTACGGGATGGCGGCTGTTTATGGCGCCTGTATTGGCGTGTCTATGCCTGTTTTCAATGCCTTGCTTTTTTCCGCTTCCGCGCCAGGGCTGCGCGGTTTGAACACCAATATGACATTATTTACCATGGATGCGGGATATTTTCTCACGCCCTATCTGGGCGGCGTTCTTATTACAGGCGGCGCCGGCTTTAATGTTCTTTTTTATACGGCGGCGGGTTTTGTTTTGCTGTCTTTGATCCTCATAAACTGGCAAAGTCGAAAAGGAAACGGTCGATAATCTAACGACGATTCAAAGGAGATAAACATGCAGGAAGTTTTTTTTGAGAAACCCCGATCGGAGACCTTTTCCGTGGGCGATTTTTGCCCGCAGGACGCGGAGGGAATCGCCGATTTGTTCCGCGCCGTTTACGGAGAATCCTATCCAATCCGCCTCTTTTACCATCCGAAGGAAATTATCGCTGCCAATCAGGACGGCCGGTATACTTCTTTTGTTGTCCGGACGCCAGAAAACAGGGTGATCGGGGCGACTCATCTCTTTCCTTCGGCGCCGTATCACGGCCTCTATGAGCATGGCGTTTCGCTGGTTCACCCGGACCATCGAAAATCAAACGCCTTCCGGGAATTATGCGCTTACGCGGTCGATAACTACATTCCACGTCATTCGGTGGTCGAAGTGTTGTGGGGGGAATCTGTTTGCAATCATCTTATTTCTCAAAAAATGGCGCATGTATTTAAAACGATTGAAACGGCCCTGGAGATTGCCCTGATGCCGGCGGAGAGCTACAAGCATGAAAAAAGTTCTGCAGGGCGCGTTGCCGCGCTGAATTCATTTCGCTCTTATGTTTCCCGGCCCCATCAAATCTTTATCCCGGAGGTCTATGAAAATATTCTCAAGCGCATTTATGATCGACTGGACGACCGGCGGGAATTTGCCGTAGCCGGGGAGGGATTGCCCACCGATCTTCAGACGCAAATTCAAATGAGTGTTTTTGATTCCGCCGGTGTCGCCCGCATGACCATTCCTCAATCCGGAGCTGATTTGGATTTTATTGTGGCCGAACAGGAACAGCAGGCCCGCAAGCAAAATGCTGTCGTTTTTCAGATCCGCCTGAATCTGTCCCAGCCTTCGGTGGGTCAGACTGTGGATATTTTGCGCCACCACGGCTATTTTTTCGGCGGCGTTCTGCCGCGCTGGTTTGACAGCGACGGTCTGCTTCTGCAGAAGTTGGAATGTCCTCCGGATTTTGACGGCATTCTGCTCTGGAGCGATTTTGCCAAAGAACTTTTGGAATTTATCCGGAAAGACCGGGAAGACTGCGGAATATTAAGCGGTTCTTTAAAACAGAATTGATGATTTGGAGAATTTAAACTTGCATCGGTTTCCATGAAAAAAACGGCAAAGGAGATAAAGACATGCCTCAGGAAGAAGGAATCATAAAAGGACAGGAGCAGAAATCTTTTTCAGCGGGAGCATTTCGTCCGGAGGACGCACAGGGAATTGCTTCTCTATTTTCCAGTGTTTATGGCGATAATTATCCCGTACGGCTCTTCTATGATCCGGAATCCATCATTGCCGCCAACCAGGAAGGCAGCATCTATTCCATTGTTGCCCGAACGCCTTGGGGGAAAATCATCGGCGCAACCCACCTGGTTCGCCATGAAACCCTGTCCAACCTGTATGAATGTAGCGCAGGTCTGGTTTTGAAAGAATATAGAAACCTGGGCGTCAATCAGGATATGAATGATTTTCTCCACTATAAATTTCTTCCAACCCAACCGCACATTGAGGAACTATTTGGTGAACCCGTTTGCAATCATACCCATTTGCAAAATAGCGGCACTGCCTTTAGCTACGTTGAAACCGGAATCGAAGCGGCCTTGATGCCTGCGGAAGCTTATTCAAAGGAAAAAAGTGCAAAAGGACGAGTGGCGACCCTGTGCTGTTTTCGCTCGTGTATTCCAAAGCCGCACCGGATTTTTCTGCCTTTTGAATATGAGGGAATTTTACGGCAAATTTACGCAAGACTTGATGATCAAAGGGAAATCTGCCTGTCCGCAGAACCTGTCCCGGAAACTTTCTTAACCAGATCGGAGATAAAGATCTTTGAATCCGCGGGTGTGGCCCGTATGACGTTTGAGAGTTCCGGAAGTGATTTTGCGGCCCGCCTGACCGATCTGGAAAATTCGGCGCAAGCGAAAAATGTTGTTGTTTTCCAGGCATTCCTTAACTTGACGCAACCCTGGGTAGGCCAAATCGTCAGCATTTTGCGCAAGCGGGGATATTTTTTCGGAGGAGCGCTGCCGCGCTGGTTTGACGGTGATGGCCTTTTGATGCAAAAACTTACCTGCACGCCAGATTTTGATGACATCGTTCTTTTAAATGATTTTCCCAAAGAACTTTTGGAATTTATCCGGAAAGACCGGGAAGACTGCGGAATATGAAGCGGTTCTTTAAAACAGAATTGATATTTTTAGTAATTTTTTTAACTTGCGTCGGTTGCTATGAACAATAATCAGACAAGAGAGAAGAAGACATGCCTCAGGAAGAAGGAATCATGAATGGACAGGAGCAGAAATCTTTTTCAGTGGGAGCATTTCGTCCGGAGGATGCACAGGGAATTGCTTCTCTATTTTCCAGTGTTTATGGCGATAATTATCCCGTACGGCTCTTCTATGATCCGGAATCCATCATTGCCGCCAACCAGGAAGGCAGCATCTATTCCATTGTTGCCCGAACGCCTTGGGGGAAAATCATCGGCGCAACCCACCTGGTTCGCCATGAAACCCTGTCTAACCTTTATGAATGGGGTGCAGGTCTGGTTTTGAAGGAATACAGAAACCTGGGCGTCAATCAAAACCTGAATGACTTCCTCCATTCTCAATTTCTTCCAACCCAACCGCACATTGAGGAGATCTTTGGCGAACCAGTCTGCAATCACACTCATCTGCAAAAAGCTTGCAGCGCCTTTGGCTATGTCGAAACCGGAATCGAAGTGGCCTTGATGCCTGCAGAAGCTTATACAAAGGAAAAAACCGCAAAAGGGCGTGTGGCGACCCTGTGCTGTTTTCGCTTGTGTATTCCAAAGCCGCACCGGATTTTTCTGCCTTTTGAATATGAAGGAATTATGCGGCAAATTTACGCAAGACTTGATAATCAAAGGGAAATTATCCTGTCCACAGAGCCTGTTTTGGATGCCTCAGCGACCAAAGCAGAGATAAAAATCTTTGAATCCGCGGGTGTGGCCCGTATGACGTTTGAGAGCTCCGGAAGTGGTTTTGCCGCCCGGCTGACCGATCTGGAAAATGCGGCGCGAGCGAAAAATGCCGTTGTTTTTCAGGCATTCCTTAACTTGACGCAACCCTGGATTGGCGAAATCGTCAGCATTTTGCGTAAGCGAGGATATTTTTTCGGAGGGTTGCTGCCCCGCTGGTTTGACGGGGATGGCCTTTTGATGCAAAAGCTTGCCTGCCCGCCGGATTTTGACCACATTGAACTTTTAAGCGATTTTTCAAAAAGCCTGTTGGAGGGGATTCGCAACGACTGGAAGCGGGCGAATACAGAATGACCCGGTCTTTCTTTCGGTAACTTCCGCTTCCGAAACACGTCCGGTGAGCAATTCAGAACAAATACTGGTTTTTTTCCGAATTGTGCCTTGCTTTCACGGACGGACATTACAGATACCGTCACTGTTTCCTGTGGGAGAGCCGAAGAGAGCCAACCGCTACGATTCCGCCCTTGTCATCAGTCAATACTTTTGTTAAGATCTTAATGTATTTTAAACAGGAATTGGTTTAGAGGAGATGGTCTATATGAAACGTTTCTATGCAATTGCAATTTTATTATGTGTATTTTTATCGGGTTGCGCAACTCCGGTCATTCATAAAGTCAACTACACAAAGGAATTTACTCCGGAAAAGATCAAATGTATTGCGATTTTGAACTTTAACAGAGGAAGCAATGTTTCAATTTCAACCGATATTATTGTAGAAAAATTCACAACGGAAATTGTCGGGTCACGTTTCAAAGTCGTAGACAGGACAGACATCAAAAAGATATTCGAAGAAGCAAAGTTTCAAAATATCGGCGCCGGCATTATTGATGAACAGACCAAACAGAAACTGAAGCAGCTTGGCGCAGACACCATTTTAACGGGCACATTGCAAACCTACACGGAAGAAAAGCAAAATAAATTTATTCATTACGCTGAAGTTTATCTGACGGCAAAATTACTCAAGGTGGAAACCGGTGAAGTTCTGTGGTCGGCGGAAATTCTCAAAAAATCAAAAGCAAAGAATGTCGGTGAAAAAAAGCTGTTGAATGTCATCGACCGGGAAGCTGAGGCCGAGCCGGTATCCAAGTTACTGGATGACATCATTACGGAAATGGCCGATTCATTCAAAGAGAAAAAAACGCTGACGGATAAGATCAAGATCTGGCAATGATCCGAGAATGTTTAAGGCGAATGGCTTCATGGTCTTGCCGCGCGGAAGCGAAAGTGGCGAAGGATTCAGAAAATTCAATCAGGCATGGCTAAACGTTCCACTTACTGGCTTTTGCGATAACATAGGGGCAGCCTGGCACCCGTGAGCATTCGATGTTTTGAAAGCCGGTCCGACGGAGCGCCTGGGTAAGAGAGGTCTGAGTGAAGCTTTGGCCGAAAATCACATGACGTAAGCCCCAGAAAAGCAAGCGTCGGGGAACAAACCAGACCTTAAAGCGACTCATAAACCGTTTCAAATCTTCATCCGACACATCCTGATCCGTTTCGGAAATCAAAAGCAAGCCACCCGGTTTGAGCACGCGATAAATTTCGCCCAGTCCCCGGAGCGAGTCGGGCCAGTGCTTGATTGAACCGATACTTACGGCCGCGTCAAAAGAATTTTTTGCAAAACGGATGCTCATCGCATCGCCCTGTTCAAAACAGCAGTTTGTAACCTCTTGGATATTTTGCAGTTTACGAGCCTCGCGCACCTGCATCAAGGAAAAATCAATTCCGGTGATCCGCGCCGTCGGATTCATTTTGGCCAGTTTCAATGCGATATAGCCCCGTCCGCAGCCCGCATCCAAAAGATCCATTTCGTCTTTCACCGGGATTGCGTTTGCCGCATAATCGTAGAGCTCTGATATTGCAGAATAAATGCGCCGATTATATATAGAGCCCATCGTTTCCCACAGCAGGCGGGAATCGCGCAGGCGCTTAAGCATTGCAATCAAGGCCTCTTGTATTTTCACAAGGGTTTCCCCAAAAGCATCCGCAGCATATTGATCATCATCTTTTTTCTTCCGGCTTTTTCTCTGAGAATTTTCAAGTATAAAACCTCGGTATTGCGCGGCGGCACGGTAAGAGATGCCTTTTTGACAAGCAAGGCAGCTTTTGGTTTGCACCGGGTTACGCACAATCCGCAGCCGATGCAGCGGTCGAGATTCACTCGATACCTGTCTTCTTCAACCAGAACTGCATCCATCGGACAGCGCTTGACACAAATACCGCAATTCTTGCAAAGGGAAGCATCAATGGCGGCATAATAGTTGGAGGCAAAAAATCGCGCAGGTTGCGGCTCCTTTTTGGCGGCTGTCAAAACGCCGCAGCAGCAACCGCAGCAAATGCAGATGCAGGCGGGATCGCGGGAATTGCTTGGTTGAAGCACCATGCCTTTTTCGTCGGCTTCTTCCAGAATCGCCAGTGCTTCTTCTTTGGAGATTTTCCGGGCGCGCCGGCGCTGGGCGTGGTTGGATTCTCCAATCATCAGGCAAACTTCAATATTTTGGGTTTGTCGGCAGGGCTTTCCCAGCAAGGCTTCGCCCTGCTTGCACACACAGTTGGAAACGAACAGAGGTTTTGATGTTTTGGATAGAAAGTGCCGCAAATTGTCGTAGGGTTCCACGATGTATTCGGGAACGATGGCCGCAAGATGAGGGCTGGTCCGCAGTTGTGGCAAAGAAGCGCGAAAGAACTCCGCGCCAAAAGCTTCATCCAGATATTTGTGCATCATTTCCATCAGTTCGGGTGTCAGAGAATCCACCTGGTACTCGAACATGCCGATGGCCAGCATGGCGATGCCGTAGCGGGGCTCTTTCGCTTCGGTTGAGCGCCGGATCACGCCTTTTTGAAACATGCCTTCCAGAAGGGCGGAAAGTTCATCCCAAGCGATGTCTTTGTGATATAAACTCTTATAATTCCTACGGATTTTTGAAATGGATATGGCCGGCAGCGTCAGGCATAAAGCGACTTTTGCCTGATCTGGCGTAAAAAAATACTTTAAAAGTTCGATTTCGATACCGCTATTTGTCGCGGGATAGCCGATCGGGTATTGATCGAGTTGAATTTGGAGCTGCCTGTAAAGAGCATCATCTTGATTCTTGTTTTTAAACATGATTGTTCTTTGAAGACCGTCCTTTTTTTGTGTATTGAGAGGCCATCCGTTTAATTTCTTCCTGCACTTCCTTTCTTTTTTCGTCAGGTTCCAAAATCTCGGCATTCGCGCCAAAAGAAAGAAGCCATTTTTTTACATCATACCAGCCGGACGTATGCAGTGTCAAAATGACGGTGCCATCGTCAAGAATTTCCATCTGCTGCTTCTTGCACCACCTGCGCTCCCGGATATAGGGCGCCTGCGCTGCGCAAAAACGGATTTTTACTTCCACCGGGTCATCGTAAATAATGCCGAAGGCATCCTCTAGAATCTCCTCCGGGTTGAAATTTGCAGGGTAAGAAAAATCTTCTTCCGTAACGGATATGGCGTTGAACCTTTCCACGGCCAGCGTCCGGATGTTGTCATATTCGGGCAGAAACGCCGACAGATAAAGCCCGCCGTTCCACTCGAACAATTTCAGCGGATGGATGTCGAAATGGCTGACTTTTCCGGAAGAATAGGAATGATATTCAATATGGCAGGTTTTCTGCCGTAAAACAGCGTCCGTCAGTTTTTCGATGGTTTCTTCTTTTCCGGTGTAATCTTTCGTGAGTTTGTCAGCCGTCAGAAAAAGTTCTTTGACCTTTTCCAGTTGCGCAGCAAAGCCTTCGGGCAGAAAGGCGTCCAGCTTGCCGAAAGCCCGTTCAATATTCGCCTCGATATCCGTGCCGCGATAAAGACGCGCGTGGCCTTTGATGAA
>DAOLNX010000020.1:0-37894 GCA_035416785.1 Smithellaceae bacterium
TGCTGGATTCTCCGATGATCTTCACGCCAAATTTTTCATTTCTTGCTGTCCATATCGATATGGGTTTTGACAAATCATATTCCGCGTATCAAAAAATCGAACAATTTTTTCATACGCATCGCTATGATTATGAAATGGAAAAAACAGACATCGGAATATTATCCCATAGTAATTTCAACAGGAAAAATCCTTGTTTTTTATGTTCACGTCTACGTCGGAAAAGAATTTTTGAGCTTGCAAATGAATATGGCTGTAATAAAATTGCTTTTGCCCATCATCGCGATGACGTCATTGAAACGCTTCTGATCAATATGTTTTATGGTAGAGAAATCAGCACCATGATGCCGAATCAAAGTCTTTTTAGCGGAAAACTCCATCTCATTCGTCCTCTGGTTTATTTGCGGGAGGAACTAATTAAAAAATACAGTCGAGAAAGACAATTCCCTGTGATGAAAAACTTATGTCCCAGTAGTGAAAGTTCCAAACGGAGTTATGTAAAACAACTGCTGAACGAACTGGAACGAGAAAATCCAGACATCCGGCATAACATTTTTACGGCCCTGAACCACGTTAAGCCGGATTATTTACCCGTCTTTAATAAAGAAAACAAATAATTTTCCATGTGTTTCATGTGAGAAGAAATCATGATTAAAGAAAATACAGCACAAAAATTGATTGCATCCAATAAATTGGCCCGCGTCAACTACGATATTGATGATGTTTACGAAGCAGGTATGGTTTTATCCGGCACAGAAGTCAAAGCACTTCGCGCAGGAAAAGCCAATCTAAAAGATAGTTATGCAGTCATCAAGAATAATGAAGTTTATTTGCGGGAAATGCATATCAGTCATTACGACCACGGCAATCGTTCCAATCATGAGCCTCTGCGATCCCGCAAACTGCTTCTGCATAAACGGGAAATTCGTAAACTCTACGGGAAATCCCGTGAAAAAGGACTATCGCTCGTTCCACTCAGGCTTTATTTCAAAAACGGCATGGTCAAGGTTGAAATCGGTGTTGCTAAAGGGAAGAAAGTGCATGACCGGCGTCAAGACATCAAGAAACGCGAAGAGCGCCGTGATATTGCACGGGATTTCAAATCCAAGCTGATTAAAATCTAAATCAAGGTATTCTCAGGAAAACATTTTCTGGAAACAAAATATCTGCGCAATTTCAGAATTCCTATTGCAACCTGATGAATATTTTGTTACTTTTAACCACGCAAAAGGATATTTTTGAGAAATTTTTAAAGTACAATGAAGGAGGATTTATGAAATTCAGATTGGTTTTCATGATGTGCATGGCGGGAGTTCTGCTTTTCTTCACATCGGCCGGCTTCTGTCAGGATAAGATCAGTATGTCCGAATGGGTGGAAAAGGTTGGTCAGGGTTCAGTCAACTGGTCGGCAGGATACATTGAAGCTGTGGGAATTGGCGCCCCTCCGGAAAGAGCCATGGGCAAACCCAACGCGCGCCCAATGGCATTGCGAGCAGCCAAGGTTGACGCCTACCGAAATTTGCTGGAAATCACCAAGGGTGTTCAGATTGATTCCAGGACCAGTGTCAAAGACTTCACGGTAGAAAGTGATGTTGTAAATGCACAGGTCGAAGGCCTTGTTAAAGGAGCGCAAGTGGTTAACCAGGAATACCTGTCTGACGGAACCGTAGAAGTCAAGTTGAGAATGCCTCTTTACGGTGAATTGTCAAAAGTGGTCATCCCTTTGTCCATTGAAAAGCGTAAAACCATTCCCTCCCCTGAACCTCCTCCGGTACAAGCGCCACCTGCTCCGGTCGTTACAGAACCGGCTCCTGCCGCTCCGGTTGTCACTGCTCCCACGCCTCCTGCCGCTCCTGCCCCCATCATGTACACTGGATTGGTTATTGACGCCCGCGGCATTCAGGCACGTCCGGCCATGTCGCCACGCATTTTTGACGAAGACGGCAGAGAAGTTTACGGATCCGCCAATGTGGAGCGCGAGTATGCCATTCAGCAAGGCATGAGTGGATACGCCCGCGATTTGACGGCAGCCCAAAGCAATCAACGGGTTACAGCCAATCCAGTAACCGTCAAAGGACTGAAAACCGGTGGCGCCGGTAAGGCCGACATCGTCATCAGCAATGCCGACGCACAGAATATTCGCAACTCCGCGGAAAAAGCCCCTTTCATGAAACAATGTCGAGTTATGATCGTTTTGGACTAAACCGGAATTGAAAATGATATCCATCAAGCCGCAGTCACAAAAATCCTTTTTGTGACTGCGGCTTGATCTGTTAAAGACGAGAGGAAACAGCGATTGACCAGGCATATTGTGGTTTTGCCGGAAGATGTGGCCAATCAGATTGCCGCAGGAGAGGTCGTGGAAAGACCGGCTTCCATTGTCAAGGAAATGGTTGAAAACGCCATAGACGCGGGTGCACGCAGTATTCTGGTCGAGATAGAAAATGGAGGATGCCGTTTCATCCGGATCACCGATGACGGCACGGGTATCGCACGTGAAGATGTTGCACTGGTTTTTGAACGACATGCCACCAGTAAAATATTGAAGTTGGAAGACATCTATTCGGTTGGTTCATTCGGTTTCCGGGGTGAGGCCATGGCCAGTATTTCCTCCGTTGCACATGTGGAGTTGTTAACTCGCCGTCCTGACGAATTTGAGGGAACACGAGCAGTTTCTCAAGCAGGCCGCATTCTGGATATTTCACCTGCAGGCTTCCCTCCTGGAACGCAGATAACTGTAACAGAACTATTCGCCAATGTACCCGCACGGCGGAAATTTCTTAAAACGGAAGCTACGGAGCAAAGCGCCTGCCTCGAGGTCATTGCTCGTTTGGCGCTTGCGCATCCGGAAGTGCGCTTTCGTGCAATCGCCGACAAACGGGAAGTTTTTACCGCCCCGTCCGTAAAAAAAATCTTCGACCGGATGGACACGGTCATGGGACAGGACTTTACGGCATCTTGTATCGAGTTGCAGGAACAAAACGAAAAAGCCAGTCTTCAAGGCTTTATATCGGATCCCTCTTATACCCGGTACAATTCAAAAAGTATTTACCTGTATGTCAATTCCCGCTTCATCCGTGACAACGGCCTCACGCACGCCGTTCTGTCATCCTATCGTCAAGTCATTGAGCCACGCCGTTATCCAGCGGCTGTTTTGTTTCTGAAGCTTCCTGGACAGGATGTGGATATCAATGTTCACCCAGCCAAACTGGAAGTTCGTTTTCGTCATGCTTCCGACATTTATGATCTGGTTTCCAAAGCAGTTGCCAGGGCCCTGGCCGCCCCCCGGACATTATCAGGCACTTTGGCCTATCGCATAACCCAGGATGAATCACCTTCCACTTTTTCCGGATTTCGGCAGTCGAGAAATTATTCCCACGTGGCAGAACGTCCGGGAAATGTTTATTCTAGGACGAATCTGCAGAACGTTATCATTGACGATCTGTTCAGACGCGAAAAAACAATACCGGATGCTCCCGCTCCGATTGAAAATATTTCGTGTGATGAAAAAATCACCTTCGCCGGCCAGCAATACCTGGGTCAGTTTGCCGGTACGTATCTGGTATTCGGAGGCCCTCATGGGGTCATGCTCCTGGATCAGCATGCCGCTCATGAAAGAATTCTCCTGGAACGTTTAAAAATAGCAGGATCGGAAAAAAACATCAGCCAACCTTTATTGATGCCGGAAGTCATCAGTTTGCCTCCGGCTCAAATCGACCTCTTTCAGGAAGCCCTTCCCTTTCTCTGCGAAATCGGCCTTGATTTGCAAATATTCGGCCGTGATGCTATCGTGGTCAAAGCGCTGCCCACTTCCCTGCCCCCAATACCAGCGGGGGATCTCATCGCCGATCTGGCAGATCAGCTGGAAAATCATCAGACCGCGCCATCGCTGGAAGAAAAAAAGGAAAAGATTTTGGCTTCTCTGGCCTGCCGCGCCGCGATTAAAGCCCATACTCATCTTTCTCCCGCAGAAGTTGCCTCTCTTTGCCGTGATTTGGAAAAGACACCTTTTAACGCCACCTGTCCGCATGGCCGCCCGATCAGCATTCATTTTTCTCTTTATGAAATCGAAAGAATGTTTAAACGAAAATAAATTCAAAATACCGCTGGTTGTCATCTGTTCACCAACAGCAACCGGAAAAACACACCTAGCCATCGGGTTGGCTGAATCTTGCGATGGCGAAATTATCAATGCCGATTCTC
The DNA here is from genome assembly GCA_035416785.1 of Smithellaceae bacterium. Lineage (GTDB taxonomy): Bacteria > Desulfobacterota > Syntrophia > Syntrophales > Smithellaceae > UBA8904. Next base: position 4,201 of record DAOLNX010000020.1, read on the forward strand.
TTCAGGTATATCGCCATCTGGATATCGGAACAGCCAAACCATCCCAAATCGAAAGACGTAGGGTAACACACCATCTCATCGACATTGTGAATCCGGATGAAGAATACAATGCCGCCATTTACGCCCAGCAAGCTCGAAAAGTTATTGAGAGGCTGTTTGTGGAGAAAAAAAACACTTTTGTCGTCGGAGGAACCGGTTTATATATTCGGGCACTTCTTCAGGGAATGATTGACACTCCACCCGTGGATAAAAATATACGCAAATATTATCAAGACCTTAAGTATCAATATGGCTGCAATTATCTTTATGGTCTTTTGCAGAAAAAAGATCCGGAAGCGGCAAGACTGATTCATTCCCATGATGCCGTCAGAATCATTCGGGCATTGGAAGTTATGGAGCAAAGCGGTATTTCCATCATCTCCCTGCAACAGAAGCACCAATTTGCATACTCCCCTTTCGAAACCTGCAAAATCGGTCTTCGGGTTGAACGCGACGATCTGAAAAACCGCATTCGTCTCCGCACGGAAAAAATGGTGGAAGCTGGATTTGTGAAAGAAGTTCAAGATCTTCTCGACCAAGGATACAGTGAAAACATCAAACCGCTCCAGTCGCTAGGATATCGACAAATCATCGGATATCTTCGTGGATGCTGCGATTGGAACAGGACGATTGACTGCATCAACCGGGAAACCTGGCATTATTCCAAAAGACAGTCCACCTGGTTTTCAGCCGATAAAACCATAAAATGGTTTTCACCCGGCCAGGAAGATGAAATCCGAGAATTTATTGATCTGTTTCAAAACAAATTCTTACATTCTTGAGATCTTGAATTTCAAAACTCTGTGTAAAATATCTAACTTGTCATTCTTGATGAAACGATGGTCTGATCGCTCACCCGTTCGTCAACAATCTCCGTTTTACCTGATTTTTCTTCATCCTGAACCAAAGCAATATCCAAAACCTGGTCAATGTACTCTACAAAAACAATTTTCAGAGCGTTTTGTACATTGAGTGGAACATCCGCCAAATCTTTTTCATTATCTTTCGGAATGATCACCATCCTGATATTGCCACGATGAGCAGCCAGGATTTTCTCTTTAAGGCCGCCAATCGGCAATACTCGTCCGCGCAATGTTATTTCTCCTGTCATTGCCAAGTCAGCACGAACCTTTTTTTTCATCAAAACAGAGGCAATAGACGTTGTCATAGCAATGCCGGCAGACGGGCCGTCCTTGGGTATCGCACCTTCCGGCACATGAACATGAATGTCGATTTTTTTATAGAAATTTTTCTGCAAACCAAATTTTTCAGCGCGCGCCCGAATATATGTCAGGGCCGCTTGTACGGATTCCTGCATGACATCGCCTAGTTTTCCAGTCATCACCATACGCCCCGTTCCTTCCATGACAGAAGCTTCAATCGCCAGAAGCTCACCACCGACTTCGGTCCAGGCTAAACCGGTGGTCAGGCCAATTTGGTTTTTTTCCTCCGTCTCGCCGTGTCGGAATTTCGGAACTCCCAAATATTTGGGTATGCTTTTAGAACTGATGATAATTTTCTTTCGAACACCATTATTGCCGACAATTTCTTTTGCAACCTTCCGGCAAACCGAGGCGATTTCCCGCTCAAGATTGCGCACGCCCGCTTCCCTTGTGTATTGGCGGATAATGCGTAAAACAGAACCATTGGTAAATTCTACATTGTCAACAACCAGACCGTTGGCTTCCATCTCCTTATTGAGAAGAAATTTCCTGGCAATCTGCATTTTTTCCTGTTCGGTATAGCCGGCTATGCGGATTACCTCCATTCGATCTTGCAGAGGCGCAGGAATGGTTTGTAAAACATTGGCGGTAGTAATAAATAAAATATCCGACAGATCATAATCCACGTCCAGATAATTGTCATTAAAAGCGACATTTTGTTCAGGATCGAGCACCTCCAAAAGCGCCGATGAGGGATCGCCCCGGTAATCGGAACTGAGCTTGTCCACTTCATCGAGGCAGAAAACAGGATTGTTCGATCCAGCTTTTTTCAAAGACTGGATGATTTTACCGGGCATCGCACCAATGTAAGTTCTGCGATGTCCCCGGATTTCCGCTTCATCTCGAACGCCGCCCAGAGAAATCCGCACAAACTTGCGGTTTGTAGCACGAGCAACGGATTTCGCAATAGAGGTCTTGCCCACACCCGGAGGTCCGACCAGGCACAAAATTGGTCCCTTGTTTTTCTTCACCAGAGTTTGAACCGCAAGATATTCGATAATTCTTTCCTTAACCTTTTTCAGGCCATAATGATCTTCATCTAGAATCGTCTCGGATTCTTTCAACGTATATGTATTCTCTGTAACATCCGTCCATGGCATATCCAGCAGCCAGTCAATATAATTACGTACAACCGTTGCTTCCGCCGACATGGGTGACATCATCTGAAGTTTTTTGATTTCCTGTCGAACTTTTTTGGTGGCTTCGTCGGAAAGTTTTTTCTGTTTGAGGCGTTTTTCGAGTTCAGCAATTTCACTTTTAAAATCGTCTTTCTCGCCCATCTCCTTCTGAATGGCACGCATCTGTTCATTCAGATAATAATCCTTCTGCGTTTTTTCCATCTGCTTTTTAACACGTCGCTTGATCTTTTCCTCGACCTGCAATATTTCAATCTCGGAAAGCATCAGCGCATAAATCGCTTCCAGCCGTTCGCCGACATTGTATATTTCAATGATTTTCTGTTTGTCCTCGAGTTTGACATTCAGATGGGTCACCACTACGTCGGCCAATTTGGATGGGTCTTCAATTGCCGCAATGGTCCCCATCATTTCCACATGGACCTTTTTACTCAACTTCAGATATAATTCAAATGATTCCTTGATGCTACGCATTAGAGCCTGCTTGCGAACATCATGCTGGTCATCATCGACGTCTCCAATTTCGTCCACTTTTACCAGAAAAAAATCGTCATTTTTAAGATATTCGCGGATAGCGCCGCGTGTCTTGCCTTCTACCAGCACTTTGACCGTTCCGTCCGGCAGTCGTAAAAGCTGAATAATGATTCCTATGGTTCCTACCCGATAAATATCTTCTTCTACGGGATCATCTTTCTTGGCATTTTTTTGAGCCACCATAAAAATGCCCTTCTCGTATTTCATGGCAGATTCCAGAGCGGCAATGGATTTCTCCCTGCCGACAAAAAGTGGAACAATCATATGGGGAAAAACAACCACATCCCGAAGAGGCAAAAGAGGAATAATGCTTGTTTTCATTAGATGGTCATAGTTCTCTTCAGTCATTTTGCATCCTAACTAGTTTACCGACTATGCGGATTCAGATTTCGTATTGTATATAAGAATTGGTTTTTCTTTATTAATGACAACTTCCTCACTAATAACACATTCCTTGATATCGCGCTGTGATGGGATGTCATACATGACTTCCAGCATGGTATTCTCCAGAATGGAACGAAGGCCACGTGCACCGGATTTTCTTTCCAGGGACAGTTTGGCCACACAGCGGAGCGCTCCATCCGTAAATCTCAAATCGACATTTTCGAGCTCAAACAATTTCTTATACTGTTTGATAATGGAATCTTTTGGCTCCACTAAAATGCGCACCAGAGAGGCTTCATCAAGATCATCCAGAGTGGCAATGACCGGTAAACGCCCGATAAATTCAGGAATCAGGCCGAATTTTAGCAAATCTTCCGAACGAACCTCGGACAAAATTTCACCCACTCTTTTTTCTTTTTTGCTTTTGATTTCCGCGCCAAACCCCATCGTATTGCTGCCAATGCGCCTGGAAATAATGGTTTCCAAATCATTGAAGGCACCGCCGCAAATAAAGAGAATATTTGTCGTGTCAACCTGAATAAACTCCTGTTGAGGATGCTTACGCCCGCCTTTTGGCGGTATATTGGCCATGGTTCCTTCCATGATCTTTAGCAGCGCCTGTTGAACACCCTCTCCGGAGACGTCACGCGTAATGGAGGGATGGCCGGACTTCTTGGCAATTTTATCAATTTCATCAATATAAACAATGCCCTTGGAAGCACGCGCCACATCATAATCCGCATTCTGCAAAAGGCTGAGAATAATATTTTCCACATCCTCTCCCACATAACCGGCTTCTGTTAATGTGGTGGCATCCGCAATCGTGAAAGGAACGTTCAAAAATTTTGCCAGAGTTTTGGCCAAGAGAGTTTTTCCTGACCCAGTCGGACCGATGAGAAGCACATTGCTTTTCTGAATTTCAACTCCATCTGTTGAACTGACATTAGAAAATAATCTTTTATAGTGATTGTAAACCGCTACAGAAAGAATTTTTTTTGTTTTTTCCTGTCCGATCACATAGGAGTCAAGAAATTTTTTTATCTCTTTCGGTTCCGGTAAGACATTTTTAGGACCCTTTTCCACTGTTTTTTCTTCTTCTTCAACGATGCACCGGCACAATTCAATACATTCATCGCATATATACGCTGTCGGGCCTGCTACCAGTTTGCGAACTTCGCTTTGCATTTTTCCACAAAAAGAACAAAAAAGCATACCACCTTGACCTCGATTTTCTTTACTTCTTTTAATCACTTACTTTCTCCTTTATGAAACGCCCGCCAAAACAGGCTTTCGGACGACAATTTCATCGATCAGACCGTATTCTTTCGCCTGCTGACTGGTCATAAAATAGTCACGCTCGGTATCGTTTTTGATTTTTTCCAGCTGCTGGCCGGTTAAATCAGATAGAATTTTGTTCAACTCGTCTTTCAACCTCAAAATTTCTCTTGCTTGAATATCGATATCGGTGGCCTGCCCCTGAAAGCCACCCAGCGGCTGATGAATTAAAATACGTGAATGGGGCAGAGCAAATCTCTTTCCTTTTTCTCCCGCAGCTAGAAGAACAGCCGCCATGCTGGCCGCCTGTCCCATACATACCGTTGAAATTTGAGGCTTTATATACTGCATGGTGTCGTAGATAGCCATACCCGAGCTGACATGGCCGCCTGGCGAATTCAAATAGAAAAAAATCTCCTTATCTGGATCCTCGGCTTCCAAATAAAGCATCTGTGCGACCACCACATTGGCAACGTTATCATCAATGGCTGTTCCCAAAAAAATGATTCGATCTTTTAAAAGACGGGAATATATATCAAACGCCCGCTCGCCTCGTCCATCCTGTTCCACCACCATCGGAATTAAATTCACGATGCCTCCTCCTTTTTTATACCTTCTTTTTCAATAACAGTAATATTTGCCTGGCGTTCGATCAAGTCAAACACCTTTTTCTGAATAATTTCCGATTTGAGCGCATCCAGACGATCCGGATTTTCATAAGCAATTTTAACATTTTGAAAATCCGTATGATGCAATTCCGCAATTTTTCCAATATGATCGTCAATATCCGTATCACTTACGGCGAGGCCTTCTTTTTGGGCAATTTTCTTAATTATTATATAGGTTTTTACTGTTTTTTCGGCTTCCTGCCGAAATTGATCATGCATGCGAAAACTGAATTCCATCGCACTTTGTTCATCCATGCCTGCCGCTCTCATTCTCTTCTGCAGGTCGGTAACCATATAGAAAATCTGGCGTTCCACCAAAGAAGGCGGCGCGGCAAATTCATTCGCTTTTAGAATAACATCGATCATAGCATCGTGAAATTCTGTATCCCCCTTGCGCCGGCATTGTTCTTCTAGCATACTGCGAACATCGTTTCTCAATTCTTCCAGCGTATTGTACTTCTCAAAATTCTTGATAAATTCTTCATTGATTTCTGGAAGTTTTTGCTCCTGCAAAGACTTGCATGTCACCGCAAAAGCAACCTCTCTCCCCGCCACCTTTTTCCCGGAATAGTCATCAGGAAACGTCACATGAAATGATTTTGTTTCACCTTTTTTCATGCCGGCAACCTCTTCTTCAAAACCGGGAACAAACATTTTTGAACCAAGTTCCAGAAGATAATTTTCTGAATTCAACTCCGGAAGAGCCTCGCCATCCAGCGTACCTGAAAAATCAATCCTGGCAAAATCACCCATCGCCGCCGGCCGATCATCCTCAACTTCCTCCATTGTCGCAAAAGTTTTACGAATTTCCTGCAAACGCTTGTCCATATCTTCTTCCGACACAGAATAACTGACTTTTTCCAGCTCAACGCCTACATATCCCTGCGGATCAAAATCCGGTTCTGTTTCAAAAGCCGCGCTAAAGCAAAAATCTGAATCTTCCTTCAATCCATTCTGTTCAATTTCCGGCTGTGAAAGCGCTACAAGCCCACGATTATCCAGCTCCTGCCAGTAATACTTGTTAACAATATTCGTGATTGCCTCTCCTTCAGCATCGGCCTTGAAATAATTTTCAAGCACTTTCCGTGGAACTTTTCCAGGACGAAAGCCCTTTATTTTTGCTTTCTTACCTAGATCCCGATACACATGATCCAACTCGTCTTTCACAAAACCCCACGGTATTTCAAATGACATTTTTTTCTTAAACTGATTGATATCCTCTACGGTTACGGCAAGTTCACTCACTGCTTTTCTCCTTAAGTATAATATTCTTGTTATTTATAATCATTCTGGTGCGAGAGAGGAGACTTGAACTCCTAAGGTTTTACCCGCTGGATCCTAAGTCCAGTGCGTTTGCCAATTCCGCCACTCTCGCTTTTTCCTGGTGTCGGACGATCACATACAAAACTACCGCTACCGGCCAACATGCACAAATATCGGCAAAACCAGCCATGCTGGCACTATATTTCAGGGACCCTGTAAATGATAATTCCTTCGAATGCAAGAAAAAAACTATTTGTTCACACGCACGGGAAGCGCCCGATAACCTCGGGAATAGGTGTTGCCTGTCCAAAATAGCTTTCCATGTATAAAATCATAATAGGCTGCCTCCGATTCGCGAATCTCGGAGGTCCACAGACAGGAAGCGGATAATTGGATCAGTGAAGTTAAATGAACACTGTAATGCCGCTTGTCAACCTTATAGCTTTTACTCCCATCAAAAAGACTTGCCAATTCTTCCTGTGTGGGCATTCGCCAGTCGGTATACCCACCCATAGAATAATGTTGACAATAGATTTTTGCTCCCGTCCAGTTTATATCCTCTCCGTTATCTCCGACTGCCCACATCAAGTTCGTCTTCGTATCCAAAATGGTCTTGTCATCATAAGAGGTTAAGTGACCATCTCTTGACAATTCCTTTCTGGCAGACAAATGTGCTTCCTTTTTACGGATCGTGCCCAACTCCTCTTTCAGCGATGATTCCTGATATTTCAGAAAGTCCAGGTAATCAATTTCTTTAAAGATGACAGGTTTATCTAGAACAAATTCCCTTGATTCGCCCGTTCCGACATGGGTGATTTTTGCAGCCGTCAGCTTTGGAACAGGTATAGCTCCTTCTTCAATTTGGAAAATCGCTTCTGCATACAGATTGGTGCGAGTCTGATATAATTCTCTGGCACGATTCCGGTCCGAATAGGTCCACCAGACGTTCCATGTCTTTTCCCCCGATCGAAGAACAACCGGAAATCGATGATTTTCTGCATCAGGAGCCCCCAGATTCACCTCCAAATCAATTCCTTTGGAAATGTTAAAATGGCGGGTCTGCAGCCTGTGAAGACGGTCAATGAAAGGGGTCAGGAGAGTAATTTCTTGAGATAAATAATTTTCCTTTGCTTTCAAAAGATTACCAGCTTCTTCTTTTTTATTATTTTCGTATTTCTCCGCGCCCGTCGCTTCTTTGATCTGCATTTCATAAACGGTTATCCGTTGTTGATATTCAGCCATCGTTTCAAAATCATCCTTCGGCGCGGGAAAGGAGGGCAATTTCACATTTTTGAACACGTTTTGAGGCAAGTAGGCGTTTTTTAGATCGGTCAGATACAATGCATAATTGAGATCCATCTGATCCTGTAAGTCTTCTATATTCTTCTTGATGAGCTTTACTTCTTCCAAAGCCTTGTTCAGGGTGAGTTTTTCATCTCCTGTATTCCATGCTTCCATGAATATTTTCGCTTTTCTGGAAAGTTCTTTTCTTCGCCACTCCTGATCAAGAGATATTCGGCGAACAGGATCTCTTTCAGCCGCCATCTCCGCTCTATGAGACAATCTTTCCTTTTGCAGCTCGTCAAGAAACTTTGTGATCGTATCTTCTTTTGTCCTTACCTCTTTCGAATCTCCCGAATTATTCTGAAGGAAACCTGCTTCGCTTTTGTTTGTCCGTTCCACACTGCCGGCAAGCTCTTTATTTTGCCCTGGCCCTTCCAAAATCGGAACCTCTGCCAGAACCTGACAAGCTGCGAATACGAGAAATACCAGAACAGAAAGCAAATATTGTTTGATTTTAACCATTCATTTTCTCCCTTCAATTGAAGAAAAGGAGTTATTCTTTAGATGACCAAGATCGTGTTTAGGATACCAGCTTTTTCTCGCATGATCTTTTCAGACCATCAAGAACTGAATAACCGCATGGAACTGATTGTTATCGATTTTTAAAAGACTTGTCCGGCTGCAAAGATTTCCGGAAAAAAGGAATATTCTACCCGTCTTCCCCTTTCAGAAGTACATCCCGAAGATTATAGCTGATTTTTTCAATCTCTTCCTCTTTGCGCGCATCTTTCACGGATAAGGACACGATATCTCTAAATTGTTTGCCGGCAGCATTCTCCTTGGACAAAGAAGATGAAATTTTAATTTTGCTTTGCCTGGTATATGCATTCAGGACATTATTAATTTGATAAGGTGTAACGGCCATATTTCGCCCTTTGATTAAATTTTACCGTTTTTTTAATCGGCAATATGGATTAAAACTTAAGGAAAATATGACCCTGATCATTCAAACTATTGTTATAAATAAATATTATTTTCTCTTTAAAGAAGCCCGACGGCTATAAAAAATTCAGTATGGTCATTTCTCCAATTTTAGAAGCCATATTATAAGAAGCCTGCAAGGAAACCTGCTTCATCTGGTAAGACATAATCAGCTCCGCAAGATTCGCTTCTTCTGTTTCCGATAATTTATTGCTGATCTCTAGATTAAACGAATCGTTGTTTTTACCGATCATTTCCAGAGAACTCAACTTGGCGGAAGCCTCAGATGAATAGCTATACAATTGAACCCTGGAATTTGCCAGATTATCCACCTGAGCAGCAATCAATTGAACTGCGGCTTCCTGTTCCGACTCGGGAAGGCGCAAAGCGTAATTGAGCGCATTCAAGGTGGATAACAAATCAACGGAACCGGACCCATTGAAAGTAGTAGTCATTTTACTGACACCAGAGGCAAGAGAAAGACTGATGGTATCATCCTGATTCCAGCTTCCTGTTAAACTGACGGCAATATCCGATGTTGAAGCACCATTATTGATACGAACGGTGATAGAATCAGATGTCGGTGTTCCCACAATCGTCGCGGATGTCAGTTTTGAACTAAAACCGGTAATCGTCCAGTCAGCTGCCGTAGCACCTCTTTTCAACTCAATAGATTCGCTTAAAGTGGAAGCCACTTCACCGAAATCCAGCGAGCTACCGACTGGGTTTGTGACATTGAGACTCATCGCCATTCTGCTTGCACCCGATGTATTGTCTGTAAGCGTAATTCTTCCCGCCGCATCCAGCGAAACCGAAGCCGTTGCACCAAATGCCGTTTGTATTGAGGCCAATAAATCACCCACTGTCTGAGTCGCCACATCCGTAATGGCAAACTCAGTTGGACCGACCGTATTCCCTTGATGATTCAGGCCTGTAATTTCAATCCGGGTACCATTCTGTACATTTGCTCCATCAATGGCATTCCAAAGGGTTCCGGCCGTAATTGCCGTCCCCCCTGCCTTATTTGCCTCACTTCCTTTCAGAACGACCGCGCCAGAGAAATCGGCAAAAGCAAATTGTCCGGTAAACGCTTTTGCGCCGCTGATGTTATATTCCATTTTGTAATTCTTGCTGATCAATGTCTCCAGTGGATTGTTATCTCCCTGATAGTAACCAGAAGCATATGCCTTCACCTCAAAAGAATCATTGGCAGCTATTTGCGTACCAGCTGTAAAGTCCAGAGAAACTCCATCTCCCAGTGTAATGGTAACAGGAGCTGAAAGATTGGCTGTCCCGGTCGCTGACCAGGTTTTCCCCCCATCCGATGAAACGGCATAATTGGCTGCCGTAACTGTTCCTCCCGTAATTTTTAGTACATAAGTTTTATTTTCCGTGCCGCCATATGTGCCACCAGACGTGACCGTGCCGTCAAATGTATTGGTCACAGCTGCGAAAGCCGCACTCACTGATGCAGATGAGTAAGATGTGGAAAAAGGTTGAACATTTGTTGCCGATCCGCTGAACAGATAATTGTCCCCATTTTGCGCATTCAGCAGAGAAATCACTTCATCAATGTTGGTACCCATTAAGCTTGCAGATGTCGAGCGTGTTTCATATGATGCCAGGGAGCCGGATTCCGAATCAGCAATGCTTTTTGCCTGATTTACAATGTCGATTAAACCGGTTAGATTGGTGTTAGACAGGCTCAACCAAACATCGGCATCTCCGATATTATTCTGGTAATGCTCCATGGATGATTGGATAGTCCGATAATCAAGAATATCGCTTGTGCCTGTGGGATTATCAGACGGGCGATTGATGATTTTCTGCGTGGCCAGCTGTTCTGTCAGTTTGGCGGATTCGCGCTGATTGGCAGCCATCCCCTGAATAATCATATTATATTTTAGTGTATCCGTAACCCGGCCGATCATATCGTTCACCTCGTCTTAATCTTACTGGACCAAATTCATTAATATGTTCATCATCTCATTGACGGTTGTCGTCAATTTCCCCGCTGCGTTATAAGCCATCTGATATTTGATCAGGTTCATCATTTCTTCATCCAAAGAAACGCCGGAGAACTGCTCTCTCTGATCCATTTGTTGAGTTAGAATGGCCTTTGAAGCGGTAAGCGATTGCGTGGCGCTTTGGAGGTCTCTTCCCATTCCTGCGATAAAAGAATTAAAATATCCATCGATGCCGACTGTACTGTCCGCCTTTTTCAAACTGAAGGACACGGTATCTCCATTATTCCAGTTTCCGGATAGCCTCAACGTAATATCGGCTGTGTCATTTCCATTGAGACTAAGCGTCACGGTACTGTCGCTTGATGATAAAACTCTTATATTACTGTATCCGCCATTTCCCGCTCCGGTCACAGCCCAACTGTCGGAAGTTGCCCCACGTCCAATCTGGATGGCAGCCGTTGAGTCCTTATAAGCCTGCCCGATATTGTTGATCTGGCCGCTGACGCCGTTTCCCGGCACCGATGTTGCGTAATTGCCAAGTGTCGCATACATTTGATCATTTCTGATCATGGCCAAGGCAATCGCATTATTACCATCAGCATTGACCGTGGCAGATGCGGCAATTTTTCTGGAATCCTGCGTAATTTCCTCAGTAACACTCATCTGCCTTGCATCTGTAGCTGCATTGAAAAACAGACTGCCCGGATTGCCATCCTGATCGTAACCGTTGCCATGAATTTCATTCACTTTATTAATGATGCTGGCTGCTGTTTGATCAAGTGAATCCAGATAGGATGAAAGCAAACGGTCACGCGTATCCAACAAACCGTAAAGCATTCCTCCACTAATCTGTTGATTGATAGATTCGGACGAATTGGCTTTAAAAGCAATATCATACAAATTATCGTTGGACGAATTTCTCTGTACTTGCAGTTCCCACACATTGGAACCTTCAACCAACGCTTTTCCGTCGGCAGGCAAATAAAGATATAAAGATCCGTCATCTTTCTCGATATAGTTAATACTTATTAACTTACTGATCTCACTTAGCAAATTCCCCCTGGCATCCCTCAGGGTCGATGCGTTGCCCCCTAAGCTTTCCATGTCAGAAATACTCTTATTGTAAGACGCCATTTCCTTTAAATAACCGTTTAGTGTCGAGACCGTCTCCGCCACCCGGTCGTCTGCCGAAAACTGAATGTTTGTCAACGCTTCCGAACGCTGATTGAAAAGATACGCCAGATTCGTTCCCGCAGTCACAACAAGGTCTCTTCTAGCCTTGTCCGATGGGTCCGTGGCAAGATTGCCCCACGCGTTGAAAAACGCGTTCATCGCATCATTAATTCCACCTTCAACATTTTCGTTTAAAACTGATTCCACTCGCTGCAGCAAATCCTGTTGAGCGGTGTAGCTTTCAACAGAAGATTGCTTTTCAACAATTTCATATTCCAAATATCGATCATAGACTCTTTCGACATCGGCAATCTTTACTCCGGCCTGATCCCGCGTTGAAACAACATCAATGGCGCCAGTCGTTTGAAAAACAGGTTTCAACCGGGTGTAGCCGGTTGTATTGACATTGGCAATATTGGCGCCGGTGACATTAATGGCTGTCAGGTTACTGCGCAGCGCTTCTCTTGCCGTAAAAAGAGATGAACTTATTCCTCCGGCCATCTTCTATCCCTCCGCATGCAGCAATCTACCACTGTTCCGGTTTTCGCCAATTGCGCCGTTACCAAGATAGACGCCTGAACGATTCATTAAAGAAGACATAAAATTAAGAGACCCTTTGATATTATTAATTGAAGTATTTAATAAATATCGATTTTCTTCATTACTTCGTGTAATGTCCCGTGCCAAAATCATAAGCGCCGCTTTCAATTTTTCAATAGTCTCCGCCCTCTCATGTCCTGCAAACTCAACCAGTGCTGATAACTTGATTCTTCTTTCATCCAGATTCAAATAACGCGCAATTTTTTTTAAAACATTATAGCGTGCTTCTTCCAGAATTCTGGTTTTCAGAATAATATTTTCCTTTTGGGAGTTGTTCTCATTGATCTGCTCAAGAGAGCCGGATTTCACGATCACACTTTTTTCAGCCGCCAGAAAATCCTTTAACTCCTGATACATCGTAAGTTCCCTGCCCAGAATATCAATCAGGGAGGCAAACAACTCCTCAATGGCGGCGTCTTCCAAACAGTTGGTCACGGTATTGCTATGATTCAACATTTCAACATCCTTCTTTCATTTATGGTTTGCGCAATAAACGTCGTTTGATGAAAATGGATGGCTGACCGAAAAAGACATTTTTGACCTTTTCCTGTCCACCGCGGAGGCAGAGGTATTACCGATGGGACTTTCTTGAAAGAAAGGCTCTTACCCGAAGTTTCGGGATTTGCTAGGCAAACAGATCAAGAAGCGATTCTCCCACCATCTTATTGGCAATCTGCGCACCGCTGACGTTGTATGCGCCGTTTACTACCTGATATTTAATAGCCTGCACTTTGTCTTCGCGCACATCAGGCAGCCCGGACAATTCTACTTTCGCCTGCTGAATATCTCTTGCCGTGGTGGAAAGATCAACCTTCTCTTCCGGTTTCATTAAGGCAGAGCTTACCGGCCTGTCCATTGCCTGCGCCCCTTGAGCGCCACGCGAAGACTGCTGGATGAACTGCGCATTTGAATCATTGATGTTGCTGATATTCATGAAACCTCTCCTTACCGGTTTAATCTTTAAACACCGTATCGGCAAAATTGAGATATTACTTTAATTTGTTTTTTATTCCCTCCGGCGCTTCCATGGCACCGGTTTTCGTAATTTGTTCGAACAAAACCTTCTTCAAGCCCAGACCATGATCCGTGGCCGAGATATTTTCTGACAGTTTTTGATCGATAATCATTGTAAAAGTGTCTTTGCCGTAATTGCCCATACCGGTTTTCGTTTCTGGAACGGTCTTTCGCATGGTTTTCAACAGTTCATAGGTAAAAAGCGATTCAAAATCAGCGCATGCTTTTTTTATTTTTTGAAGCTCGGCTTCACTGTATCTTGAGGAAGAAGCCTTTTCTGTCCCTTGCGTTTGAACCGGGAGTTTTTGCAGAGCTGTCGTCACATCCATCTTCATATCCTCCTTTTGATGAAAGATTAAATAATCTTAATGTCTGCCTGCAAAGCGCCGGCCGCTTTAATCGCCTGTAAAATGGTAATCAGATCACGGGGCGATACACCGATGGCATTGAGCGCCCTGACCACATCAAAGATCGTCACCGATTGCGGAATCAGCATTAACTGCTTTTTCTCTTCCGTAACATTCACCGTTGTTTCGGGAACAACCACGGTCTGCCCGCCGGGCACAGTCGTTGTGCCTGAAGTCGGAGTTTCACCGGCTCTTGCCATAATATTCTGAGCCCTCGCGGCCATCGCATTCGCGACACCGGCTCTCGGCGGAGGAGGAACAACAACAACGGGAGCCTGGGGCTGAGATACCTTCATCTCTTCCTTGATCTGAATGCTCAGATTACCATGCGCCACGGCAACTGTTGAAATACGCACATTGTCACCCATGACCACCGTACCGGTCTTTTCATTCAGAATCACCACCGCTGGCGTATCCACCGGCACGTCCAGAGATTCGATATGATAAACCAGTTCGGACAGAGATCCGGCAAATGATTCTTTCGCTCTGACACTGACAGAAAAAGCATCGATTTGTCTGGCTTCAGCGATATTCAAAGCCTTGTTGATCACGGCCGACATTCTACTGGCCGTTGTAAAATCAGGCTGTTGAAGATTAATCATCAAAACTCGTTTCGAATCAAAGTCGTAGGCCAGTTCTTTTTCCACCGTTGCGCCGTTGGCAATACTGCCCACTCTTGTGTGATTTTTCACAACACCGCCTCCGGCCGCCCCACCCACGGAATAGCCGCCCAGAGAAACGGCGCCTTGGGCCACGGCATAAACCTCACCATCCGCACCACGCAAGGGTGTCATCAAAAGCGTGCCGCCCTGCAGACTTTTGGCCGAACCAACGGAAGAAACCATCACATCAATTTTGGAGCCGTTTTTGGCAAATGGCGGCAGCGTGGCGGTCACCATAACAGCGGCAATATTGTCTGCTTTCAGGGTAGCAATCTGGTCTTTCATGGAAACTCCCTGGCGATTCATCAGGTTGGCCAGAGAAGAGCGCGTGAACAGGTTTTTGGCCAGATCGTCGCCCGTGCCAGCCAGACCGACAACCACACCATAACCGACAAGCTGGTTGTCACGGACTCCGCCAATCGTTGCAATATCCTTGATACGGGATGCAAAGGCAAAGTTTGATAACAATACGACCGTCATCAATACGATAAGGCTGATACTGAACTTTCTCGTTTTCATAGAATCATCCTCGTTTATCCTGTTAAAAGGGCCAAACCCAATCCACCACGCGGGTCATCCAGCCCGGTCTCATCTTGTCATTGATAACGCCTTCGCCAGTATAAACAATACGCGCATCGGAAATGTACTGCGAGGCAATGGTATTATCCGCAGTAATATCCTGAGGTCGGATCACACCGCCGATAATCAGATACTGATCTTCCGCATTGATGGTGACCTGACGCCGACCCTCAATCATCAGATTGCCATTATCCAGAACACGGATCACCCGCGCGGTAATACGCGCCACAAGTGTATTGTTACGGGCCGTGTTGCCCTGACCGCTTAATTCATTGGCCGATTTACCACCCAGGGCGATTTTCCCGCCCATATTCGCATTGGAACCCATGACCGAATTTTCCAGACCGAAAAACGCATCAATGGATGCGGAAGTTGAGCTGTCGCGGCTGGTGGCAGTAGAGGCTTTATTCAGCCCCGAAGCGGCCTCCGAAACAATAATTGTAACAATATCATTCAAATATCTGGCTTTACGGTCTGTGAACATCAGGCTTTTGTCCGTTTCCCCGCGCCAGATGGACCCAGGCGCTGCTGGCTCAAACCTTTGAGCCGGCGTATCAGGAATGTCCGGACGAACAATGTCTTGTCTGGTTGCACAACCCGCCATCATGAAGAAACAGCATGCAACGGATAAGATTACGATAGGAAATGTCTTTTTCATATGAGCCTCTTTTTTTTAAAAATCCACTTGAACTTTTCCCTGGCCGATGACCCGGGCAAAGATGACTTTGTTGGAATGCAGATTGCGCACTTTCACTATTGTATCTTCCGCGCCATCTTCCTCCGCCATTCCGCTGGTCAGCATCTTCATAACGCCATTGTCCAGAATCACTTGCACCATTTTTCCCTTTTTCACCGGTGTGGCTTCTTTCAGCATTGTTTTTGTAATGGTGGTATTTGGTCCCACGCCCATAATAATCGTTTTCCCCAAGACTTCATCCAGTGAGGAGACGGCATTGATCGGAATGCTTCGCACCCATTTTTGAGAGACAGTCACATCACCATCTGTCAAAATACTGCCCCGCGAAATGGCAGACGCGCTGATAATCTGATTTCTTAAGACCTCAATACGAACGCGAACCGTCATTTCTCTGACGAAGATATTGTCGGAAAAAATGCGCACTCCGAAAGACGTATCGCCGATAAACTGCTCATTAGGCCGGCTTTCAATACTGTATGTTATTTTTTTTCCCGACATTTTTTCCATGGAAGGTATCCGGGAAAGAAACTCTATCCTCATATTTTCAGCCGGCAACAGCATATTTTGAGTAACATGCCGGCGAATTTGCTCCATAACCACTTCTTCTGGACTCTGCTGACAGAAAACCCATGCCGGTTGAGCAATTGTCAGAAAGAAAACCAGGAAAGCGCAACAGATAGGTTTTACGCTCAATGACTTCATGGATTAAGACCTCTTGAGACTGTTGATAATGCCCAACATACTGTCGGCGGTCTGAATCGCCTTGGAATTAACTTCATATGCCCGCTGACCGACAATCATTCGGACCATTTCATCTACTACATTCACGTTGGACAGTTCCAGAAAGTTCTGGGAAATCGTTCCGACACCGTTTTCGCCGGGATTCCCTGTAACTGCATCACCGGAAGCCACTGATTTGGCAAAGAGATTTCTTCCCTTGCTGGTCAGGCCCGCGTTATTGACAAATGTTGCCAGCTCCAGCCGGCCTGTAGCCAATGGATTGCCTTCCTGATCCGAGGCTGTCCAGGTGCCTCCGGTATCCACGGTAAAGGTCACCGTACCCGATGGAACGGTGATATTCGGCACCAGTTTAAGGCCCTCGGAATTGACAACCGCTCCATCTTTGTCCAGTTTGAAATTACCGGCGCGTGTGTAGTACGTCGTTCCGTTATCATCAATCTGGAAAAAGCCATCACCATCTATGGCCCAATCAAACTGGTTTCCGGTCAGAACATGGTCTCCCTCGGTAAAAAGCTTTTGCGTGGATATGGGTTTTACTCCCATGCCAACCTCAAAACCGGTGGGCAGTTGACCACCCTGTGTGGTTTCTGCGCCGGACTTGGCGTAAATGTGAGACATCAAATCCATAAAATCTGCCCGGGACTTCTTGAAGCCAACCGTGCTAACGTTGGCAAGGTTATTGGCAACAACATCCTGTTCAATTTGCTGGGCAACCATTCCGGTTGCCGCCGTCCATAGTGATCGAATCATGATTTACTCCTTTACCCGACTTTTCCTATTCGGTTGGTAGCGATATTGTCCATGGTCTGCAAGGTCAGGATCACCTTCTGATAGGTTTCAAAAGCACGTTGAATTTCAATCATATCCGTCATTTCCCGCACTGCGTTGACATTGGACATTTCCAGATACCCCCCGGCGATGCGGTATGAGCCCGCCTCCTTCAATTCAGCCTTTCCGCTATCCAGAAAACGACCTTCACCTGAACGCGTAAGCGCTTGAGCATTGCCAAAATCCACTATTTTCAATTTTCCCGAGGGATTTCCATCCACAGAAATCGTCCCATCCTTGTCAATGCTGACATCCTTTCCATCAATAACGATCTTTCCCGCCTGGCCTAAAACATATTCGCCATTTAAGGTAACCAGCTCTTTATTTTTATTGAGCGCAAAACTGCCGTTTCTTGTGTAGGCATCGCCCTGCCGGGTCTGAATTGTAAAAAAGCCATCTCCTTCGATGGCCAGATCGAGCGAATTGCCTGTTACTCTCAAGGTTCCCTGAGAAAAGTTCATATGCGAAACCGTGTTCCCCAAAGAGGAAAGCGCCTCTTCCTGAGCCGGCTTTCCCTTCATCGCAAAATATAAATGTTCTGCTTTGAATCCGTTGGTGGATGCATTGGCAAGATTGTTGGTCACAAAATCGAGTTGTGTCAGTTTTCTTGCTCCCGCTCTTGCTACATCCGTCACATCATAAAGCATTGTTCATTCTCCTTTTCGTCATTCTTTTGCAAGTGATGTGCCATAATAAATCTCAAGAGGAAATGAAGGTGAAACATGCATCTTCAGAAAACATAATACATTGATTACATTATATTATTTACATTATACCCCCAAGACATTCCTCTTCAACACCCGGGTAAAGCGAGTTTCCGCAAAAGAAAATCAGGCAATTTTTGACTGCTGGGAATTTTTTTCCGACTGGAGAAGATATTTCAGATTTTCGCGTTGCTTTTCATGCGTTGCTCTTCATTGAGAGAATAAACAAAAGCGAGGATTTCCGCAACCGCCCGGTAGAGTTCAACGGGAATCTCCGAACCGACTTTTAGCTTACTTAATACCTGAATCAAATCGGGATCATTTTTAATCGGAATCCCCTGTTCTCTGGCCAATTCAATAATTTTTTCGGCAATTGCGCCTTTACCGCTGGCTGTCACTCTGGGAGCGCTATGGATTTGGGCATCATATTGAAGAGCGGCAGCCAGAGCGGGGCCCTTCTTTTCTTCTTTAGCATCGGTCATCCGTTGTCCTCATACAAATTGATTCACCAGAAATGTCGATTCCAGTAATTGCTGTTCAATAAATTCCGCTCGCTTTTCCTTCAGTTCGGAAACTTGGAGACAGTCGATCCTTTCTATGCCATAGCCAATGCCGGACAGAGCCTTCTTCAATTGCCCGGCGGCCGAATCAATCAGATGCCGAATGTCTTCATCTTCGCACTTGATTATGCATCGGATACGTCCCTCCCTCAGTGCGGCATCAATGGATATTTCGCCCAAATAGTCCAAGTCCAGAAAAATCCTGATGGAGCAGGATGAATATTTCTGGGAACCGGAAGCATTTTTGTTGTCGGGTGTTATAAAAATGTCTGCCTGACGCATCATTTCTCCGGCTGCCACAGGAATCTGTAAATAAATACCTGACTCATTTTGCTGATAGACAACATTCAGCGCTTGCCTGGCTTCAATGCTCTGAATGGCCTCGGATACAAAAGCGGCCAGGCTCGTCAATTTCCCCGTTGTCGCGGAATCAATTTTTGAACCGCTGCGAAGCACCTCGTTCAACTCTGCGGTTAATTTTAACAGAGAAGCCTTCAAACTATCCGAATTCAAAGGGACGCTACCTTCTCTAGGTAATTTCGCAACAGCCTGACTCCAGTCACTTTCCATGAACAGACCTAGCCTGGATGCAAATTCCTTCACAAACAGGGAATGATTTTTGGTCTGGGGAGAAAGAATCAAATCACCCAAAAGCTTTGAAAGAGCGTCCATTTCTTTTGCTGTCATATTGAGCGGCAACTCTCCTGATCGAAGCAACTCCAGAAAATCGCCGGATGTCTGGAAAAGCTGTATCAAAGCATTCGGATTCATGCGCCACTGAATCAGACCTTCCTGAATTTTCATTTCAGCGCTTTGTCTTTGAGCCTCTCCCAGGCTTAAAACAATCTGCGGCATAACCGCATGAACCTTTACCTGAAGTTTTTCGCCGATTTGCAAGGGAATGTCGCTCGTCGCCGTCAAAGAAACATTTTTAAAAGACACCCGGTATTGATTCGATGAGAGCTTGTCCACGACACTAACCGTAAGTTTTTCCCCGGGCGAAAGAAGACTGGACAAGGGAAGATTCGCGCGGGTAACGTCCGCCGCCGGGCTGATTTTAGCGGGAATACTGGAAATTGCAGGTGTAACAGCCATCAGATATGCTCATTTTTCACTCTGTACAGATCAACAATCAAACCGACTTCCGCCTCCGTCAAACCGGCGGCATCAGCCGTCTCGGCTTCGGAACAGCCCCGGCGAATCATATCAATCACCTGTGCGTATTTATCGGATGGGTCAACGGAAAAACGCCTTCCTTCGACTTCATTTTGACCGCCGGCGGATTTTGCCAGTAAAGCCTTGACTCTTTGCTCTTTGATTTCCAGCTCGAGGGCAATTTCTTTCAGCGCCAAGCGGCTTTGCTCCAGTTTTTGAAGAAAATTTTCGGACGAGGCCTGTGATTCAGCCATGATCTCCTTGATTTCCTTCATCATCTCCTGATGGGCCATGAGCAGCGGTTTTTTCAGATTGGCGTTTACCCGCCATAAAAGAACGACAACAGCGGCCAGCAAGGCAAGGTCAATAAATATTTGCAGGAACGCGGAATTCAACATGATTCTTTCTCACACCTTGATGTTCACAAGGGCGCCCTCTTCAGAATTCTCGTCGTCCGTGATCATTTCGATATGCTTCCGGGGGTGCCCGCCCCGTCCCCTTCGTCTATCCTCTTTTTCTTCCTGTTCCCGGATAATTGCCTTGTCCGTCTCATCAAACTTCATGACCTGCTCTCGCGCCAGGCGGTCTTCCTCCGACAATTTCAACTGATTGTACCTCTGCTGCAAATCTGCATGCTGCTGCTGAATCTGCTGAATCTTTTCCGCAGGTGATGTCTGAAGTATGGATTGCTGAACGTCTATGGCCGTGACCATTTTTTCCTCCCCCTGCAGCTGATATTCTTTCCAAAGCTGTTATGCTTCTGTGGATTGAATCGTCACGATTGGAAAATGACTTAAATTATTTCTTCTCGCCATCGGAAAAAGCATGGGGAATTATCACGGTAATCGTGTTGAGTCCATCTTTGTCTGAAAATTGGACATGAGCCAGGTATTTTTTCAAGATCATCAGCGCCCACGACACCCCTTTTTCCATTTTTACGTCATTCAGATCGGACGAGGCATCCGAAAAAAATCGCCTGACGCTGCTTTCGTCTTCTGCGGAAACTGCATCACCGGAATAAGAAATCAACACAATAATATTTGAATGATCGTGCTTGGTTTTCAAATAGAAAACTTTTTTTTCACTTTTTAAGGCCCGGGTCATCGCCATACGGATCAGGCGCCAGAACACAAGCGACAGCTCAGCAGAATTTCCTTTAATATCCGGAATATATTCACCTAGCTCTATTTCTTTAACAATTTCATGCTTGAATTCCAGATAAAAATCGGCAAAACGCATTTCTGCGGACACAACTTGATTGATATTCATTTCATCCACACCGCGGTGCGCCAAAGCATAAAATTTTGCCGAGGCATCACGGAAAATATCATAAAAAGAATCCGATTCCCTGTTAATGGAAGCAATATCGTTGCGAATCCGCTTCAGTTCATTTTCCAAAGCGCCGGCGGTTTCCGGATAGGACAAATCGATTTTCTGCAACAGATCCTCCATGCGCTTTTGCAGCAGTCTTGCCCGCCCCATAATTCCGTTTAAAGGATTGGCGAAATTATGCAAAATACCCGGCATCAATTCGCGAATAAAGGTTTCGGAAAAATCATCTTCCAATGCCTGATATATTTCGCCTCTCTCCATCCCCGCCTCCCCGGTATTCAGAAACCGTCCGTCTCTGCCCAATACTTCTTTGAATCATTACATTATGAAATAATTAAGAAAATAAACATTCTTCACGGAACCTTGCCCCAGCTTTTTCTCCAGAGCTAAAAGCAATTCCTGTTTCATTTTTTCCCGCTCTTCCACGGAGCGCAGCGCTACTGCGCTCCGGCTCTGCGCCGTTTTATACACGATATGGCGTAAACCGGAGCTATTGACCAACTCTCCCGGTTTGACGGTTTCGCCGACATCTAAAGCCACATCACACATCAAAACAAAACTTTTTCCCTGGGCGTCCTTAATGTCAATCATGAAGTCTCTCAGATACACCACCCGGAAGGCATCCGGAGAGGCGCCCGTTGGCAAACTTGGGCCTGGAGCAATATTGGGCTGGACCGGTGGTTGGCCGGGGGCGGCCGGTTGGCCGGTGACAATCCCCGGCTTTGTTTGAGAGATGGTTGGCGTCTGTCGCGTAAAATAATAAATCAGCGTAGCGCTTATGGCCACCACCACGAAAATGATCGGAACAGCAACCATCAGCAGCTTGTTGAACGCCCAAACCGGACGATCAGGCACGGGTTGAATCGCTTCTTCATCGACTCCGGTTACATCCTGATCAAGAGTAATCTGTTCTGATACTTCGGCATCCTGCTGTTCTTTTGCTTTCAGACGGTCCGGATCCGGAAATTCTTCCAGTAAATCGAGGGCTACTTTTTTCATATCCGCAAGCCTGATTTCCTAAAGAGAAAACTTCACCATGCTTCGCAAGCGCAAAATGGCCTGTGCGTGAAGCTGGCAGACGCGAGACTCAGTCAATTCCATAACTCTTCCAGCTTCCTTCATGGTGAGTTCCTCATAATAATAAAGGGATAATACGAGTTTTTCCTTGGTGGGCAACCTATTGATCGCCTGTTTCACTTTGTCTTTAAACTCCATATCCACCAGCATGGACAGAGGATTGCCTTCATTAATTACCTTCTGAACATCCTCCCGACTGTATCGTTCCATATAGTCCGGCGGCAAGTCTTCCGTGGAAATTAAAGAAACACATCTGGCTTCATCAAGAAGCGAAAAGTACTCTTCCAAAGGAATACCCAGATAGTCGGCAATTTCCGTCTCTTCCGGCGCCCGTCCGAGATTTTTCTGCAGTGCGTTCATCGCACCTTCAATTTTATTGTCCTTGCTTCTTGTTGCACGGGGAACCCAGTCTCTTGATCGCAGCTCATCGAGCACAGCACCCCGGATACGAAAACTTGCATATGTCTCAAACTGAACATTTCGGGATTCGTCAAATTTTTCCAGAGCGGACATCAGTCCAAGAATTCCGACATTGATCAGGTCTTCTTTATCCGCCGCATCAATGGGAAGCCTGGCCGCCAGTCTTCCCACAATCGTTTTCACAAGCGGCGCATACTGCATAACCAGGTCGTTACGCTTTTGCTTATCCGTGGTTTTGGCCGATAATGCCTTCCCAGAAGAATTTGATGCCGCCGTTTTCATGTTCGTGCAACGTCTCTGAGGATAATTTTTCCGATATTTTAGCCAGACAACGCGCCGCGGGACATTGAGGATAAATTTCGGCAAATAATTTTTGCTGTCTGACCGCCTCTCTTATTTTGTCATCTAATACGATATGGCCTAAATATTCAATGGTTAAATTCAGAAAATTATCCGTTGCCCTGCTTAATGTCGTGTAAATTTGCCTAGCCTCGTTCGCATCGCGGGCCATATTGACCAAAAGCCGGAATCTTTTTTTCTTATGCTCTGAATAAAGGACTTTAATCAGTGCATAGGCATCCGTCAGAGCCGTCGGCTCCGGCGTCGTCACCACAATAATTTCTTCAACTGCCACATTGAAATACATCACATTGGATGAAATACCGGCACCGGTATCCACCAACATGTAATCCAGCATCCCGTTCATTGTTTTTAATTCGTCCATCAAGGTCAGCTTCTGCCCGCGCGACAATTCAATCATCTCCAGGTCGCCGGACGACGATGGCAGAATTTGAATACCTCCTGGCCCCATGACAATGGTCTCTTGAAGCGTTTTCTCCCCGCGAAGAACATGATGCAAATTATACAGCGGATGAATTCCCGTGAGAACATCAATATTGGCCAGTCCCGTATCTGCGTCCAGCACCAGTGTATTTTTTCTGTGTTTTGCCGTCAGCAGATACGCCAGATTGGCAGCAATATTCGTTTTGCCCACCCCTCCCTTTCCGCTCGTGATGGATATCGCCCGATTATCACGGCGGCGGGATGGGCCGGCTGCGGGCATGCTCTGCTGCTGATGATAAGTCTCTTTCTTCTTCATTTCGCGAAGCGTTGCCGCCTGATCTCCAATCATAGCACTCCTTATTCATTGCTGCATGCAAAAGGTTTCTCTCCGGGACGCTCAATGAGCAGCCCGCCCCAACATCAAATTCGCCATTCTGGCCGGCGTCACTTCCTCAATATCCTGAGGCACGTTCTGGCCGCAGGTCCAGTAGGTAACCGGTTTTTTTGTCCTGGAAAGCACATCGAAAAGCACTCCGAAACGCCGGGATTCGTCAATCTTGGTAACTATCAGATGATCAATCCGGAAACGCGAATAGGCAGAAACAAGATTGTCCAGGTAATCTTCGCTGCCCGTGGCGTTGATCAGCAGATTGGTTTCCACCGACCGTTCGGGAAGAGTCTGCTCAAGCTGATTCAGATACCCGTCATCCGGACGCGCTTTTCCCGGCGTGTCCACCAAAATAACATCCTTATCCGCAAAAGACTTCAGGGCTTTTGCAAAACTATCCCGCGTGGAAGCCCTCTCCATTCTCAACCCCATAATTTTAGCATAGGTTTCCAGTTGTTCAGCGGCTGCAATGCGAAAATTATCCGTCGTAATCAAGCCGACACTTCTTTTTTTCATCATCGAATAACGCGCGGCTAATTTCGCCAGAGTCGTCGTTTTTCCCACGCCTGTCGGACCGATAAACATCTTGACGCGCCTTTCCTCTCCGGAATTGCCAGACACAGCCAAGGCGTTCTGGATCTGCTTTTCCACCAGAAGCAGGGCATCCTCCTCACTTAATCCGGCCTGGCCGGCAGCGGATTGATTCATCGCTTCGATCATGCGGCAGGCCCCGGCACGCGAAAACCCACCACCGGTCAGCCGTAGATAAATCTTCCGGTTCAGATCCAGCGGCATTCTTCCGTTTCTCATGCCCAGCACTTCAAAAAAAGTATTCAAAGTTTCCTTCATTTCGGCCAGCTCCGCCCTGAAGGAATTTTGCCGTTGCAAGGCATCAAGCGAAGCCCTGATTTCCTGCAGTTCACCGCGGAAAAGAGTTACCATATCCTCCTGGGGATTCCGGGCACGACTTTGAGGAAAACCCTCCGGTTTTACAGGAACATTTTCCGCGGCAAGCGTTTTTTCGTCGCGGGCCGCCATAACCTCAAACGCCTCCTGCTTTCCGTTGCGGATTTTCCGGGTAGAGAGAATAATCGCATCCGCTCCCAAATCGTTTTTAATTTTCGTCATCGCCTCGTTCATGGATGAAACTTCGTATCGTTTGACTTGCATAGCATTACTCCACCATTCCCAGAGATTTTACGTTCGCTTCGCGGGCTATTTCATTATGTGCCAAAATGACCAGATTCGGATAGAATTTTTCCAAAATCTTGCGAAAATGAATCCGCGTATTCGGTGAACAAAGGACAATCGGCTGCATACCGCTTGCCGAAAAAGTGTTGATCATTTTTTGCAGACTCGTCACCATTTTTTTGACAAGATTCGGATCCGGAGAGACAAAAGACTCGTGTTCTGTATGAGAAATGGAACGGTTGATCTTGTCTTCAATGTCCGGAGACATAATCATCACCGTAATATTGCCATCCCGGTCCTGATACTGTTTCGTAATTGCCCGACCCAAAGCTTGTCGAACATAACCAGTCAGAATATCTGCATTTTTTGTCATGGCAACATATTCGCCCATCGTCTCAATAATGGTCAGCAGATCGCGGATGGATATTCTCTCGCGCAGGAGCCGCTGTAAGACACGATGTAAGAGATTAATGGGCACGATCTTGGGAACAAGCTCCTTGATTACGCGCGGATAGAGCTGCTCCAGATTGTCCACCAGAGATTGAACTTCCTGTCGTCCCATCAGCTCATCGGCATAGGTTTTGGTCAGTTCCGTCAAATGAGTCGTAATAACGGTGGCCGGATCCACCACGACATGCCCTTTAGCCATCATGGCATCCTTGTCACGGTCGGTCACCCATACGGCAGGAAGGCCAAAAGCCGGTTCCTTGGTAGGAATTCCCTTGATTCTCAAGTCTCTGTCGTCCGCGGAAATGACCAGATGATGTCCCATCATTACAGAACCGTGAGCCACTTCCACTCCCTTGAGCAGCACATTGTATTCATCCGGTTTCAATTTCAGATTATCGCGGATATGAATGGCCGGCATGATGAAACCCATCTCCGTCGCCAGTTGGCGTCGGAGGGTTTTGATCCTCTGCAGCAATTCACCGCTCTGTGCCGCATCCACCATTGGAATCAGCGCATACCCCACTTCCAATCCCATGGCATCGAGCGGTGCGATCACATCCACCGTTTCAGCAGCGGCAGGCGCCTCTTTTTCCAGCGTCTCTTCTTCAACCTTTTGCAGGGCAATGCTTTTCACGACTCTCCAGGCCGCGAAACCGATAATTGCGGAAACCAGTAGAAAAGAAATCTTGGGCATGCCCGGTATCAGAGCAAAGGCAAAAAGCAGGATCGCGGCTGTCGCAATAGCCCGGGGTTGCGTAAACACCTGCGACTTCACTTCATCACCCAGTTCCGTGGAAGCAGCTGTTCTCGTGACCAGAAGGCCCGCCGCGGTGGAAACAATCAGTGCCGGCACCTGTGTCACCAGACCGTCACCGACCGTCAATAAAGTATAATTCTGCGCCGCCTGAACCACCGGCATGCCCATTTGAAGCACTCCAATAATCAGGCCACCGATAATATTGATCAAAACAATCAGAATACCGGCAACGGCATCGCCGCGGACAAATTTGCTGGCGCCATCCATCGCCCCGTAAAAATTTGACTCCTGCTCGATTTCCGCTCTCCGGCGTCGCGCGTCGGTATCCGAAATCAAGCCCGCGTTTAAATCCGCGTCAATACTCATCTGCTTGCCAGGCATGGCATCCAGAGTGAAGCGCGCGGACACTTCCGCCACCCGGGTCGCTCCTTTGGTGATGACAACAAAATTGATCAGCACCAGAACCATGAAAACCACCAATCCCACAACATAGTTCCCTCCGACAACAAAGGTTCCGAAGGCTTGAATCACATGACCGGCCGCTAATGTGCCTTCACTACCGTGCAGAAGAATCAGGCGCGTCGAAGCGACATTCAGCGACAGCCTCAACAGAGTCACCATCAGCAAAATGGAGGGAAACACGGAAAACTGCAAAGGTTTCAGCACATACATGGACATTAATAAAATAATGATGGAAATCGCCAGACTGAAAGACAGTAAAACATCCAGTAAAAATGAGGGAATCGGAATGATCATCACCATGAGAATGGCAATCACGCCCATGGCGATCATCGCCGAACTTGATCTTGCCGAATCCAGGAAAGCGTTTCCGCCTGTGGTTACTTGCGCTTCCGCCATTTCTTTTTACCCGAATATTTTAATCTTTTTCTGTTCATAAACAAACGCCAGAACTTCCGCCACCGCTTTGTACAGGTCTTCCGGCACCATATTGTTTACCTTGACCATTTTATACAAGACCTGTGCCAGAGGTTTGTTTTCAATGATCGGAATATCGTTTTCCCTGGCAATATTTCGAATTTTCTCCGCGATAAAATCCGCGCCCTTCGCGACAACCACCGGCGCCTGCATTCGCTGCGGATCGTATTGAACAGCAACCGCCAGATGCGTCGGGTTGGTAATAATCACATCCGCTTTGGGAACCTCGGCCATCATTCGTTTCTGGGCCATTTCTCTCTGAATTCTCCTGATTCTGGCTTTAATCATCGGATCGCCTTCCGTGTTTTTGGCTTCATCCTTGATTTCCTGTTTGGTCATGCGAATACTCTTTTCAAAGTCCCAGCGCTGATACGCGTAATCCAGAGCAGCCAGAAACACCAGCATCACCGTCATTGCCAGAAGAATTTTGAAACAGACACCGGCAATATAACTGAACATGCCCCAGGTGGATTGGTCCGCCAAGGGAATTAAGTTATCGAATTCATTTCGAATAATAATATAGGCAATGGCGCCGATCACGCAGATTTTCAAAACGCCCTTGACCAGTTCGGCAATGGACCGCATAGAGAAAAGTCTTTTCAATCCGTTAATGGGATTAATCTTGTCGATGTTCGGCTCCAGGGTTTGTGTGGTAAACATAAAACCCACCTGCAGAATATTTCCCAGCACTGCCGCAATCAAAACCGCAATTAACAGGGGAAAAAGAATGCCGAAGCCATTGAAAATATAGCCGGTGATAATTGCAGGAACACTGTCCGGTGTCAAACTGACCTGGCCGGCGCTCCGGAATCCATCCGTCATCACTTTCATCGTTTTGAGAATCAGCGTTGAGCCGCCAAAATAGAAAAACAGGAGACCTGCAACCAGAATGCTTACCGAAACCACTTCCTGAGAGCGGGCTACCTGACCTTTCTCGCGCGCTTCTTCTCGTCGCTTCCCAGTAGCCTGCTCGTTTCGTTCCTGATCATCGTTTTCCGCCATGGCATCTCCAACAAATTTCTGACATCTGCGTCAATATTTCGTTAATTGATTATGCTTTTCGAACCAACTTTTCCAAAACCTCTTACATCAAACGCATCATGGTCAGAATTTTGCCTTGCAGTCCCTGAAAAAGTCCCTCGACAATGCGAATAAAAATGGGAGTGGTCAAACCCAGAAAAATCAGTCCCAGAGCAATCTGTAAAGGAAAACCGACAATAAAAATGTTCATTTGCGGAACTGTACGCGCCACAACCCCCAAAGCAACATTGGTAAAGATCATGACCGCCATAATCGGCGCTGATATTTTCACACCGATAATAAAAATGTCTCTGGAGACATCAAAAATCACCTGCATGAGCTGTCCGGTAAAATGAAAACTCAAGGGAGCAACCACCGCGTAACTCTGGACAATGGCCTGAAAAAACATATGATGCGCATTCATGGAGAGAAAGACTAAAACGGCAATAAGATACTGTAATTCGGTAATAATGGATACCATCTGGTTACTCATGGGATCGATAACATTGGCCACCGAAAACCCCATCTGAAAACCGATGATGTCTCCTGCCAAACGGATGCCGGCAAAAACCAGTCTGGCGACAAAACCGATCGTCAAACCGATCAGAACTTCTCCGATCATGAGGAACACCAACTGAACCATGTGAATGTTAGCGGTAGGAGGGATTTGTGGGGCAAGAATCGGAAACAGAATGACAGCGACAATAATGGACAAGGAGGCCTTGACTCGCACCGGTACGATGGCCTCGGCAATGACCGGTATGGTGACAATAATGGCGCTTACCCGAAGCAGGATGAGAATAAAGGCGTCCAGGTGCTGTGCGGAAAGAAAAGGCAGATTCATTTTCAACAGCCTCCGCGTTATCGCCCGTTCTTCGAACCAGGCGATCTCCTATTTGACATACAAGGGAATATTGATAAACAAATGCTGCGTATAATTAATCAGCATTCCCATCATCCAGGGAAGCGCTGCGATGAGCGTAATAAAGACGGCGACAATCTTCGGCACGAACACCAGCGTCATTTCCTGAATCTGGGTAACGGCCTGAAACAGACTGATCAGAATACCGACCACCAGTCCCACAATCAGTATGGGCGCAGCAACCAGCAAGGTCACTTTGATGGTTTCCGCCATTAATCCGACAACTGCATCCGGAGTCATTTTTATTCCTCATTTCTAATGAAAACTTTGCACAAGAGATCCGACAATCAGATACCAGCCATCCACCAGCACAAAAAGAAGCAATTTGAAGGGAAGACTGACCATAATTGGCGGAAGCATCATCATTCCCATGGACAGCAAGACGCTCGCTACAACCATATCCATCACCAGAAAAGGCAGATAAATCATAAAACCGATTTGAAACGCAGTCTTGAGTTCGCCGATCAAAAAAGCTGGAATCAGGGTGGAAAGAGAAACATCTTCCGGTTTGGCGGGTCTTGGCTCTTTGGCAATTTTGATAAACAGAGCCAGATCCTTTTCCCGAACCTGTTTGAGCATAAATTCCTTCACCGGAACCACCGCCCGGGTTATCGCCATTTCTCCGGATATTTGTTCTTCATAATAGGGTTTCAGGGCTTCCGTGTTGACACGGTTGATGACGGGAGACATAATAAAAAACGTTAAAAATAGCGCCAGGCCTACAATAACCTGATTGGGGGGCATCTGCTGGGTTCCCATCGCCGTGCGGATCAGCCCCAGGACGATGACGATCCGGGTAAAAGAGGTGACCATGAGCAAAATGGACGGTCCAAGAGAAAGGATCGTCAATAAAATGACCAGTTGAATCAATGAGGAAACCTTTTCCGGTTCCGTCGCGCCACCCGATACCGTCAGATTAACATTCGGAAGTGAAAAAGGCTGTGCCGCTGAAACCAAAGCCGGTATCATCACGGAGCAAATGGTCACTCCCATCGTAAAGGCGATAATCAGAATCGTTTTTTTCATTTGGATGACCTTTTTGTTTTTCCGTTTGCATGAAAATGGATTCGCGACAACCACTTGGCCATGACATCTCCAGCGAAAGGAGCATCCGGTCCATCATTTCTTGCCGATTTTATTTTTGCGACCGACAGAGGATCATCAATTTGCATAAGCGGCGTCATTTGCTGGCCGGTAATCCCGACCACAATGACTTGATCGAGAACCTCAACCAAAATGATGCTGGTTTTCGGTCCAAGATACCGGGAAGACAGGATATTAATCAAAGAGGTGTGATTGGATGAAGGCCCGGTGCGCTGCATGAAGTTCTTCATGAAATACATGACGCCGATCATCAGCCCCAGAACAATCATCAGCGCAAAAATCATTTTTAGAAATGAAGACCAAAGTGACATACTTTCCATGAATCCTTCTCCCTCTATCCCAATTTATTGACACGCTCCGAAGGAGAAACAATGTCCGTCAGGCGCACGCCGAATTTTTCGTTCACCACCACCACTTCGCCGCGGGCAATCAGACGCTGATTGACATAAATATCCATCGGTTCTCCCGCAAGCTTGGAAAGCTCCAGAACAGACCCCTGTCCCAGCTGCAAAAGCTCACTAATCAGCATTTTACTTCTGCCAAGCTCCGCGGTCAGGGTCAGGGGAATATCCATAATGAAATCCAGGTTGAAATTGGGCTTTCCTTCCTGTTTCGGCTTTTGCAATTCTTCAAAATGGACATTGGAGATTTCCGTCTTCGGACCAGCGGGATGCGAAGACATTTCCATTTCTTCCTTCACATCGTCCCAGCTGATATTGTCATCCGACGAATCCTTGGTGTCCGGCATGGCGCCGACGCCTTTCATTAATTCATCAATTTCATTCTGTTCCATAGTCAATATCCTCTTTTCCGGTGATCGTCTGAGATATCTGCATGGCTTGATTGCCTTTATAAATACCCGGATAGCCCCTGTATTTGGGAACTCCTTCCACATAAATATCCAACGGATCCGAAGCATATTGATCCAGTTGAATGACATCACCCACTTTCAGATTGGCGATGTCCCTGCCCAAAATGGAAACCCTTCCCAACTCCACCATGATTTCCACATAGGATCTCATCAAGCCGTTTTTAAACCGATTGGTCCAGCCCTTGTCCACTTCCAGTTGTTCGCTTTGAAAACCGGCCGAAAGTTTTTCCTTAATGGGTTCAAGCATCGAGTAAGGAATGCAAATGGATATCACACCCGTCGTGTACTCCACTTCCACTTCAAAATTCATCACCACCACGACATCGGTTGGAGGAACAATCTGAACAAACTGGGGATTAATTTCCGCCCGCTGATAGGTTACGGTCAGGTCAATCAGAGGCTTCCAGCATTTTTCCAGATCCTCAAGCGCACTGAGAACAATTTTCTTAATCAGATTGTTTTCAATGGCCGTAAACTCGCGTCCCTCAATCTTAAACAATTCTGTTCCCGTGCCACCAAAAATAATATCCACCAGCGTAAAAATAATTTTTGACTCCATGACGAAAATGGCGTTGCCACGCATAGGATCCATGCGGAAAAGATGAAGGCTTGTGGGCACCGGCAAGGTTTTTAAAAATTCACCGAATTTGATCATATCGGCGGAAACCGCCGTAATGGTAATGACCTTGCGCAGAATGGAAGACAGTGTCGTGCGAAACGTCCGCGCATACTTCTCATTGGTCATTTCCAGTGTCGGCATGCGGCCGCGGATAATTCTGTCCTGACTGGTCAGATCATACGTCGCAACGGCGCCCGGCTCATGATATTCATCTTTCTCCGTTTCAATTTCACCGCCGGATATCCCCCGTAACAGGGCATCGACTTCTTCTTGAGAAAGGATATTGGTCATGAGGCCTCTTTTCTTGATCCGTTGTTAAACGCTCGAACCAAAAGGGTTGATTCAACCGCTGCTTCGTCTTACTTTACTGAATGATGAACTCGGTAAAATATACCTTGATCACCTTTCCCGTCGTAATATTCATATTTACGCGCATGGCAATCTCGTCACGCAAGCGTTGTTTGCCCAGAGGATCCACCATTTCCTTATAGGTTTTGGATGACAGCAAATCCAAAATGGTATCGCGCAACTTTGGGTTGACCATTTTCATTTCTTCCGCTAGTTTCTGGTCGGACAACTCCAACTGCATGACCACCTTCAGATATCTCTCCGCATCGTTATCAATCAGATTGACGATATAGGGGTCCATCGGCCAGAACACGCTGACTGCCGGCTTTTCCTGCGCGGCAGGCTTTTTGCCTCCCGCAGCCGGCTTTGCCTTGAAGAAAAAGAAATAAGCCGCCGTGCCGCCCCCTGCCAAAAGCACCAGCACCACCACGCCAATAATGATCAGCGTGAGCTTTGAACCTTTTTTCTCCTCCGGTTCCTTTGGCTCATTTTCATTCTCATTTTCATTTTCTTCTTCTTTGATGTCTTTCTTTTTCTTTTCCGCAGCGGCCATATCCGCCTCCACAAATTGATTTATTGATAATTGGAAGCAAAGAGCATGCCATTACGTCCCTCCACAGACCATAAGAGAATTTAAGATGTTATTTCAAAGAATTATCTTTGAGGTAACAAGAAAGACGTTTCGGGAAGCATCATTTACCGGATCTGCTATGCCCGGATAAAATCGCATACTCGTCAAATTATTGACTTAAAAAGGAAGGGTGAGACCATTTCAATGGTTACGAACAAAAAACGACCAGCCTTTGGGGGGATGTTTGTTTCTTATGGAATAAAATTGCGTGACAGGCTCTTTTACCGCCTGTCACGCCTTGTGATCCTTATTGTTTGAGGCCCATCAAAACCTGCATGATCGTGTCTTCCGTGGTTACGACTTTTGCATTGGCCTGATAAGCTTTTTGCGCCGTAATCATCTTGATAAATTCCGTGGCGACATCCGTGTTGGACATTTCCAGAGAATTCGGTGTCAGCGAACCCAAACCGGAATTGTTGGGATTATCCTGAATAGCCGCTCCGGACGTAATGGTTTGTCCGAACAAATTGGATCCCAATTTACTTAAACCCCAGGGATTGGTAAATTTTGCAAGCACCAATTGCGCCAATTCCGAAATTTGCCCATTGGTAAACGAACCACTGATCATCCCATCCGAATCAATGGACAGAGATTTCAATTGCCCGGAAGCATAGCCGTCAGCGGAAAGAGATCGAATGACCGACGCAGATGCATATTGAGTAATGCTCAATGCGTTTGCCCCGGCCAGGTCCCAGTTCACATGACCAGCATTACCGATCGTGGCGCCGCTGTTCAGCGTCAAACCTGAAAAATCAATATCGATGTCATTCAGACCCAGAGTTGGCGAATGAGTCAGAGTGTATTGCGCTGTATCGCCATTAGCCCAGACCCCCGCAAGAGTTAACGTCACATCCGGCGTGTCTGTGCCCTCCAGACTGATTCTTACGGTCGTGGCATCAGCGGAAACCACAGAAGCATTCGTATATCCGCCTGCTCCGGTAACAGTCCAGGTGGCCGGAGTCGCACCGCGC
>DAOLNX010000021.1:0-37404 GCA_035416785.1 Smithellaceae bacterium
TCTTCCGTGATGCGCAGGCTTTCGTCGTATTCTTTGATTCTGGCCGACACATCCCCCATTTTATCAATCAGGGCGGAGGCGTCTTCCTTTTTCTTTTTGAGTTCGCCTACCTGCTTGGACACGCTGTTTCGCTCATTCCGCAGGGTCTCCACGGCTTGTAAAATATCGCGCCGTTTTGCGTCCAGATCAATGAAACGGTCAAAATCAATGGCCTGTCCCCGCATCTCCATCTTCTGGCGGACCAGATCGACATTTTGTCTTAAGTATTTAATATCCAACATGTAATTATCCTGTATCCGATAGCTCGTTTTTCCATCAGACGAGCGATTTCCTATCACTTTGGTGGGTTGAAGTCAACGCTTTTATCTGCCGGTTTTTCATCATGTTCTCGCCATCCTTTTTTTGATCAGGCTGACGAATGCGCGCATTTCCGGGCTTTTCAGAAAATAGGCTGAAACAAAAAAGACAGTGGCTCCGGCACAAATCGAGCAGACCAGGAAAACCAGCCTGGCCTGAAAGCCGGCATCGGTTTTCCAAGGCATCACATATTCGATCAGACCGATAGCGCTTACCATGAGGAAGGAAGAGGCAATGATTTTCCAAAGCGATGCGCGAAAAAAAGGATCCAAATAGGCGCCGATTTTTCTTTTCAGGACAAAAGCCAGGATCAGAACATTAACGGCAGCCGAGATGGAACCGGCCAGGGCAATGCCATTATGTTTGAAAGGATACATGAGAATCAGGCTGCACAGGACATTGACGATGAGCGTGATCACCGCCGCCCGGAGCGGCCATCTGGATTTTTGAAGCGAGTAGAAGGCGGATACGAACACGCGGAGCATTGCAAAAGCCCAGAGCCCCAGCGCATAGCAAAACAGAGCCTGGCCGGTGGCAACAGACGCCTGGACGTCAAACGCACCGCGCTGAAACAAAACGGAAATGATCGGAACGTGAAGCGTCATCAGAGCCGCCATGGACGGGATGGTTAAAAAAAGCATCAGCCGCAAGGCAAAGGAAATACTGGATTTGAGTTCATGAATCTGGCCTGCGGCAGCATGTTTGGAAAAGCTGGGCAGAGCAGCCGTTCCGATGGCGATGGCAAAAATTCCGAGAGGAAACTCGATAATCCGATCCGCATAAAAAAGGTAGGTAACGGATCCGCCCGGCAACAGAGAAGCCAGGATCGTCCCTACAAAGACATTGATCGTGCCCACTCCCGCACCCAAAATTGCCGGAAGCATCAGCAGACTGATTTGCCGGATTCCGGGATGACGAAGATTGAAGCGAAATTTGAATCTGACGCCAAATTTTCTGAGGGCCGGCCACTGCATGGCCAGTTGCAGCACTCCGCCCGCCAGGACGCCGACGGCAAGCGCTGTAATCGGAGCCGAGAAGAAAGAGCGAAAACCCAGCGCGGCCAGAATCATGGCGATGTTTAAGAGAACCGGCGAGAGCGCAGGCGTGGTGAAATGCCGGAAAGAATTGAGAATCCCCATACATAGCGCCACCAGCGCAATAAAAAAGATATAAGGAAACATCAGCCGGTTCAAAAAGACCGTTAGAGCAAATTGCTCAGGTCTGGCTAAAAAACCCGGAGCGATCAGCCCGACAATCAGGGGAGAAAGGAGAATGCCCAGTACCGATACGGCAGCCAGAATAACGGAAAGGATGGTGAATACATTGGAGGCAAGTTCAAGTGCGTCTTCCTTGGTTTTATTCTGCAGATATTCAGTAAAGACCGGCACGAAAGAAATGGTCAGCGAGCCTTCGCCCAGAAGTCGTCGAAACATATTGGGAATGCGGAAAGCCACCCAAAATGCATCCGTCATCCAGCCTGCGCCGAAAAACGCGGCAATGACCATATCCCGAACAACCCCGAAAATACGGCTGACCATGGTTGCCGCGCCCACAATGCCTGCGGCTTTGGCGACTTTGAACTTTTCTGATTTTGTACTGGAACTGTTCATGATATTTTTGTTTCAAATCCGAAAGTTATGTAGGAGTAGGCGGTTACACGGAAGCAATATCCAGTTGACAAAACTTTTGTTCCAGCTCTGACTTGCCGATGCCGCTGACGAGAATGGTTTTTTTTCGTCCTCTGGCGCCTGCGGATATGCTCATGTGACTTTTCCGGAGTCCCAGCCTTTTGGACAAAAGTCCAATACAGGCTTCATTGGCTGCTCCTTCCACCGGCGGCGCGGTGACTTTCACTTTGAGCATGCCTTGGGCAATGCCTGAAATTTCAGCTTTTGAAGCGTGCGGATTGACGTGAATGTCAAAGGACACGCCATTTTTCGTTTCGCGAAGAGAAATCGTCGAACTCAACTTGACGACCTTTCTATAAACTGCGCGCCATTTGAATCATGGTCTGAACCAGAAAGGACTGCAAAAAAATGATGATCAACAAAACCACCAGTGGAGCAAAATCTATTGGCAGGTTATGCCGGGGAATCATTCTGCGCACCGGAGCAAGCACCGGTTCGGTCACACGATGGAGAAAGATCACGATGGAATTGTAGGGATCGGGATTGACCCAGGAGATCAGCGCCCGGGCAATGATGATCCACATATAAAGCGTCAGAATGATATCCATGATTTTGGCCAGGGCGATGATGAAATTGCTGGCGCCGATACTGAACATAAACCCTCCAAATTTTTTATTTTGCAGCCGTTTGCCGCACGGTGGATGCGAAATCTTTCATCACTTCATTGAAATCCGCGGGTTTTTCCAGCATAACCATGTGTCCTGCACCTTCGATCAGGACTAGTTTGGCGCCCGGAATCCTATCCGCAATTTGCTTTGACGATGCGGGTGGCATCATTTTATCTTCTGTTCCACATACAGCCAAAACCGGCACCAAAATTTTTGATACTTCTCCCGTCAGGTCAAACCTGCTGCAAGCCAGCATATCGTTGGCAACCACGTCAAGACTTGCCTGACCGAGGCTTGTGCGAAGTGATTCATAAAGGGCCGGGCGATTAGCCCTGGCTAGGGAGAATTTGCACATCAGATCAAGGATAAGCTGTGGTTCCTTGCGAAATCCGTCCAGAATATCTGGAGTAACCGGCATCGTGATTCCACCGCCCACGGCAACGACACCGCTTGCCTCCCGGGGGTATTTCGCGGCAAAGCAAAGCGAGATGGCCGCACCCAGCGAATGGCCGATCAGAATCGGGTGATCCACCTTTAGAACATCAAGAATTTCTCTTAATCTCCATACATAATCGGCAATGTCTTTTTCGCCCTGCCCGCCGGACCTGCCGTGACCGGGCAGGTCAATGGCCACGACATCATAATCATTGTAGAGGTTTGCATATTGGAATGTCCAGGTGCTGGAATTGCCGCCGGAACCGTGGATAAAAACCAGACTCTGTTCATGTTTGCCGGATTGCTCCGGATTGACCCAGCAGGCCACAACATTTTCTTTTATGGATATTTTTTTCAGCATCGGTTGTTTCCTTTCCGCCACAGAGGGGATCACCCCTTGATTTCCGATCAGAAAAGCCTCATTTTTTCGGCTTCGCGCATCAGCCTGTCACGGAAATCGGGATGAGCGATGCTGATAATCGCCAAGGCGCGATCGCGCATGCATTTGCCTTTCAGATTGACCGCGCCGTATTCCGTAACCAGCCAGTGCGTATCCATTCGGGGCGTGGTGACAATGGCCCCGGCATCCAGTCGGGGAACAATGCGGGAAACTGTGTTGTTTCTGGCTGTCGAACGGAATGTCAGGATCGATTTTCCGCCTTTGGAATTGAAAGCGCCTCGCACAAAGTCCAGCTGGCCGCCCGTGGCTGAAAACTGTGCGCCTTTCAGATATTCAGAATTGCATTGCCCGCTCAAATCCACCTGAAGCGTGGCGTTAATGGAAATCATTTTTTCATTTCTGGCGATAATTTCCGGGTCGTTGGTGTAGGACAGAGAGTATCCTTCAACGGCAGGATTATCATTCATGAACTCCAACATTTCATTGTCTCCAAGGGCAAAGGAATAGACATGCTTGCCCGGATGCAGCGTTTTTTTCTTTCCGTTGATGACCCCCTGTTTCACAAGCTTTACCATGACGGGTGAGAAAGCCTCGGTATGAATGCCCAGGTCCTTGTGGTGCAAAAGCTGTGTGGCAACGGCATTGGGAAGACTTCCGAAGCCAAGCTGGATGGTTGCGCCATCCGGAACCATTTCCGCAACGGTTTTGCCGATGGCCTCATCCGTGGCGTCCGGTTTGCCGGGGGGAGACTCCCATAGTGGCTGGTGGTTTTCGACAATTTTATCAACGTCCGAAATGTGCAGAAGTGCGCCGCCGAAAACCCGCGGCATGTTCTCATTGACTTCGACAATCCTAAGCTTCGAGCGCTTCCAGAAGACTGGGGTGACATCCACGGACGTTCCGAAAGAAAAGTATCCGGCTTTATCCATTGGACTGACCGTTGTCACGGTGGCGTCAAACTCATCCATATATTCTTCAATCAATCTTCCAAGCTGATGAAAGTAGTTTGGAATGAATTGAGAAATTCCTCCGTAAACCAGACCTCTTTCCTTGGTCAGAACAAAACAGGGATAGGCCTCCACGCAATCAGCCATTTCCGGAGAGAGGATGGTTTTGGAGGCATACACACTTGTGCCAAGGTGAAAAACCCGGAGTTTTTTCAGATCCCGGGAACGGAGCCGGTTTTCGATGGCCTTCAACAACGCCGGAGGCTCCGCCTGAAGATTTCCGTGGGCCAGTAAACCGTTATCCGGAATGGAAGACACTGCTTTTTCGGGGGTGGTCAATTTGTTCTGATATTCCTGTTCAAACATCATTAGCTCCTTTTAAACGGGAGATCCCGGTATTTCTCGCACCCTGCGAACGAGCAGCCGGCAACAGTTCATAATGTTTTCTTTTGAATAAACGGCCAGTTCGTCGCAGTAATAAAAATGAAAAAGATCCTGTGCAATCGCGTTTGCATCTCTGTTGTCGTTCAGTACATAATTTTTCACATCCAGGGCGGCCTGTCGGGCCAGCCCGAATAAATTTTCGATGTCAAGGTGATTGCAAAAAAGACCATGATGACCCAGCCCGAGAATCTGGGGATCCATCCCGGCCAGTTTATCGATCGTTGCCAGATAATCTGAATACCCTGTGAAAAATGTAGGAAAGAATCCTTTACCGGGATAGAGATTGCCAAGGCTGTCCGAAACTAAAAGTGCTTTTATTTCAGGAACATAGGCAACAATTTGCCCAGGAGAGTGCCCTTTGACCTCCAGAAAGCGGCAAGTGATTCCTCCCAGAGCCAGTTCGTCATCGGTTCTCACGACCTTGCATCCTGAAAGCAGGGGCAAATCCGCCGTCCATGTTTTCGTGGAGAAAAGACCGCGTGGTGCCATGGCTTTTGCCATGAAAAGGTCTTCCCGTAACAAAATTTCTGTCGACTTCGGATGATGAAGAAAAGCTTCCGCCCCCTGGCCCGCAAGAATGGTCGCATCGGGAAAACTTTTTCTCAAGCTGCCCAGTCCTGTTACATGATCACTATGTGGATGAGTGACAATAAAAAAATCCGGCTTAACTTTTAAAAGGGCCAGTTGTTCCAGGACAAGATCTGATGTAGCGGATATGCCCGCTTCAACCAGAGCGCAGGCAGAGTTGCCCTGAATCAGGTAGATGTGAAAATCGTCATGGCCCAGAATCCATAAATTATTTGTGATTTTCCGTGGATACATGGTAACGCTTTTCCTGAAACACACACTTGGTTTTATCTGAAGAACGACTGCAATCTAGCGCAACTGTTTTTTGATTACAAGGTATTTGTTATCCTGTTCGAAACAGGGATCGCCAAGTCCCTGCATGCATTTTTTTCTTGACAGGATCATATCTTAATAGTAAGGTATATATAAAATAAGTTATAATAACAAGGAGGGTTTATGTCCGTTAAATTTCTGATTCTAGGAGGTCTGATGTTCAGCTGTTCCCACGGCTATGGAATCAAATCCCAATTGCCGAAAAAGATGTTTGGTGAATTTGGGATCAACGATGGCCAGCTCTATCCCACGTTGAGAAAACTTGAGGAAGGCGGTCTGGTCCGGAAAACGGTGGAACATCAGGAAGGTTCACCTAGCCGGCACGTCTATTCCCTTACCGACGAAGGACGAAGCGAGTTTATGCGCTGGCTGGAAGACAACGACGGGGAAGAGAGAACGTTTCGATATGATTTCTTTCGTAAAGATGTCTTCTGCCTCAAAGCCAATTTTATCCGATTTCTGGAAAAGGAAAAGGCTGCGGCAAAAATCAGACACCAAATGCTGTCCGTCGAAAACGTTATCGCCGATCTCAAGTCGGCAAGAGATCACATGAAAGAGCGCTCCGTCGATTCGCTGCACATCAAAATCATGGAATACGGGATCAGATTACACGAAACGCGTCTGATTTGGCTGGATGAATTTTTAAAGGAGGTCGAGAAATGCAGCAAGTAAAGTTCTGTGCTTATTGTGGTCGTCCTCTGTCTTGCAGAAGGATAGACGGCAAAGAATACCAGGCCTGCAGCGCAGATGGCTGCGAATACGTCCATTGGAACAATCCGCTTCCCGTAGTTGCGGCGCTCATTTTGCACCAGGGCAACGTGCTCCTTGCCCGCAACCGGCAATGGCCGCCGAAGGTTTTCAGCCTGATTACGGGTTTTCTGGAACAAGGAGAATCGCCGGAGGCTGCCGTCTTGCGCGAAGTTAAGGAAGAATTGGGGCTGGACGCGCGTCTGGTAAAATTGATTGGCGTTTATTCCTTCTCCGAAAATAACCAGGTCATCATCGCCTATGCATTAAGCGCTACGGGCGATATCCGCCTGAACGAAGAACTGGCTGAAGTAAAGGCGGTTCCTCCGGACAAATTACGTTCCTGGTCTTTTGGAACCGGTTTGGTCGTCAAGGATTGGCTGGATCAGCAGAAAAGGGATAAATTATGCTGAAATTTCAAAAACATGGAATCGTAACGGTGTTTCGGATGGGCCGGCATATTGCCGGAAACGAAAAGTGGGTTCTTTACATGACCCATGCCTACCTGATTGACGACACGCTTATCGACACGGGAACCATCTCTGTAAACCAGGAATGGAAACAGGTGATGAATGAATTTTGCTTCCGGCAGGTCGTCAATACCCACCATCACGAGGATCACATCGGCAACAATCGCCTATTTCAGGAAGATTGCGGCGCCACTGTCTATGCCCATCGTGAGGCCCTTCCCTTTATCCATGAACCGCACAAGATTGATCTGCAGTTCTACCGGAAAATTGTGTGGCAACGGCCTCTGCCCGCGATGGCAAAACCGGTCGGTGAGGTGGTCGATACGGGCAAGCGAATCCTGAAGGTGATTCCGACGCCGGGACATTCGCCAGACCACATCTGCCTGTATGAGCCTATCCAGGGTTTCCTCTTTTCCGGCGACATTTTCTGCGGTCAACGGCTCGTTTATATGCGTGCCGACGAGGACTTTGCCTTGACGCTTTGCTCCCTGAAATGCCTGGCCAATCTGGAAGTGAAAACCGTTTTCTGTGGCCTCAAAGGCGCCATAGATAACGGAGCCGAGGTAATCCGGAATAAAATCCGAAACATGGAAAGTCTTCGCGAACAGGTGCATGCCCTTCGTAAGCAGAAGCTCTCTCCAACGGCAATCAGGCAGAAGATCTTGGGACCGGAAGACAAGATGTCCTTGATCACCCGTGGTCACTTTTCCAAGCAAAACGTAATTGACAGCATTCTGGAATCCCTTGGTTCATAGATCCTTCCAGAATCGCCGGGGATTGGTGGAAAAAAAATATTATCAAAAAACGATAAATTGTTGTCGGGACAGATCTCCGCAACTTGCCCGGTCATTTCGACCTTTCGCCAAGCAGGTACCATCCGGTGGATATCCGGCCGCGGTTGCCCAGCCTGATATCCGGATTCGCAATGGTCTCTTTCGTAAACAACCCTATGGCTAACCGGCTGGCGCCACTCCGATAAGGAAAAGAAAATGAAGATGTTTCCGTATAGACCGTGTTGGTTTTATCAAAGGGTTTCCAAGAGTATGGATTGATGCCGGAAAGCTTTGTCACAGCCAGTACTTCATTTTCATGGTTCAACAATGCTAATTTGACATACGTTTGCCCGCCATGTTGAAGATTGACGTATATAGGCGCAACGCCGTCGTTTCGAATCGAGAAAGCAAGGATTGCGGTTTCACCATTGCCCAGAGAGTCGGGAAGTACCGCATCGATCAGTCTGAACCAGTACCCCATTCTGTTGGCCCACTCATCCACCAGATGGGTTTGTTCATTATAGAAATCCGCGCCATCATTTCCCCACTGCCCCATATTGTCATAGCTGTAACGCGAACGACTCATATATTCCGAAATGAGATGATCGTCCCAGCATCCTGTGCCGTACCATGTCCTGCATGCTTTCAAACCGCCATAGGACGTTGACCACTCCGAGACAGCCGCTGCCTTATCATAGACGTCTGCACATCCATTTTGATGATATTCAGACGAGTCCCGGCGACAGCCATGGTTGTAAACCGCGTTACCGTAAGCATTCTGGGACTCAAGGCCGTCTCCGTTAGTGGGAATGACAATCATCGTTGTCCATCCGGCAAAAATCTCCACCAACACCGCTTTGTCGCTAGCGTTAAGCTCACTGCAACCGAATGAATGCCACTCTCCCCAATTTCCACAATTCCGGTTGTCAATGAAAGCAATGTCCGCATGGCCATCATACCGGGCTTTGAGGCTGGTTATCAGTTTGCGGAGTTTTGACAGAAAAACCGGATCATTCCACACAGGGGCCTGTAAAACAATGGTTCCGCTTGCGCAGTCGTTGACATAGGTTGTATACGCAGCCCCGGCGTCGAACACCCATTTGGGCGTTACCTGGGAATTCAGGGTACAACTGTTGGCAGGCATAATTCCAAAGGAAAATCGAAGCCCTCTGGCTGAAAAATTCGCCATGGCATTGTCAATAACTTCCCAGTGGTAGTCATTTTCAACAGGCTCGATCTGCGCCCACTCAAACCGGTTATAGCCGGCGGCGGCCTTTTGGACAGCCCCAGTCGGTAATGTGTTCAGATTGGAACCATCACCGTAAATCAGCCACCCTTTTCCCGGGTTCATCAGGATCTCGTCACTGAGCGTCAGGGCTGTATCGATCATAGGGGTGGAATGGACCTCCATTAATGCAGGGCTTTCCCCGGCGGCGTTCACCGCGGTCACGATGTAGTAGTAAGTGTTCCCATTGGTAAGCTCAGTGTGAATATAGGGACTGGATACACCGGAAATCTTTGTGCCCGTTGTTTTGCTGACCCCGGGGAGTCCTGCCCAGTAAATATTATAAGAATCCGCCCTTGAAATGCTTTGCCAAGTTAGGGTCACCTGCCGGTCTCCGGAAACCACTATGCACACAGGCGGAGATGGAATCAGAGCCGAGGTGATGTTGTCGCCGCCACGATAGCAGGACAAGAGCAGAACGACAGTTAAAATGGCCGTAGAAAAGACACTTAACGATAGACGAAATTGTCTTTTCATATCAATCCTTAAAGAACCT
Source organism: Smithellaceae bacterium (assembly GCA_035416785.1). Taxonomy (GTDB): domain Bacteria; phylum Desulfobacterota; class Syntrophia; order Syntrophales; family Smithellaceae; genus UBA8904. Next base: position 9,551 of record DAOLNX010000021.1, read on the forward strand.
CAATCGAGATCAGAATTTGTTCTCATAATTTACCTCTAATGGATGGATCGTTTGACAATAATACACGTCAGTGACGATAATTGCAAAAAAATCTGATATATAACGTTCGGGTCCAGGCGCATAGCAGAGCGCAGTGGTGATTTCGGCTATAACCCATTAGGCCAATGCCGTCTCTCTTAGAAAGGGAACGACCGCATCTGTAAGCTCATCTGGGGCCTCTTCCTGTGGAAAATGGCCCACCGAACTCAAGCGCACTGTCCGAGCCTCTGGGAAAGTGCGCTCCCAACGCTGCAATTCTTTTTCTCTAAACGCGATGTCTTTCATCCCCCAGACAATCAGTGTAGGTTTGTTGTTTAGCGTGGAAATGTGGCTCCAGAGTTGATCCAGCCAGGGAGTAGAAGCAATAATTTGCTTCGGAAATATAAAGCAACCTTTGCGTTCTTCGGGGTTAGCCAGGGCACGTAGGTAGTGTTCATGGGCAGCAGCGCTTAATTTGCGCTTGTCTCCGAACGCCTGGCGCATGATGGACCTGGCGAAAAAATTGTACCGCCGAATGAGCATTCGACCGATTGGCCCGCCAACAAAACCGCTGAAGGCGATGTAGTAAGGATCGTGATTAACCGGCCAACACCAGGTATTCATGATAATGATGCGGGCAACATTCTCGGGGTAGGCAACCGCGTAGGACAGGCCTGTCGGGCCACCCCAGTCTTGCACAATCAGCGTGATGTTCTTCAATTTCAGCCCTTTGATTAAGGCCATCAAATTCGCTGCATGGTCTTTCGGCAGATAACTCCAATCTCTTGGTTTGTCGGAAAGGCCGAAACCCAAGTGGTCCATGGCGATACAGCGGTAGTCAGATCGGAGCCGTTTGATGAGTTTGCGATACAGAAACGACCATGTGGGATTTCCATGAACCATGACGATGGGCGCCCCACTGCCTTCATCAACGTAGTGCAGATTGCCCGCCGGCACCCGAAAGTAATGGGATGCGAAAGGATATTCATCCCGGTCAATCCAGTTGGAATTGTTCATGATTCCTCCCTACTCGGCTCTGCCGGCGGTTAGATGCCGATGCTTAAGGTGATAATGCAAATGAGGCACATATCTGAAGTTCCTCATAGCGATATGCCCATAAAAAAAGTTATAGAGCAGATGTAACCCTCTTGGTCCATTCCTTTACCGCCGACGGATTTACAAAGTCGCCTATCTGTTGCCTGGTTGTCATCCAAGTAACCAACCTCATAAAAATCTTATAGAAAAAATTCAGTTTCGTCAGATCGAGCCGCCCATTGAGTAATGCTACCTCAATGGGCTTGATTTCAGGTGCTGACTTCAGAATTATCCGTTGATAATAGGCAATGCTGTGGGTTCTATCCATCATATCTGTGTCTTTTTTATACACTGTCTTCAGCTTTAGGGATGGATCAATATAAAAGGAGGTTTCAGGAACCGGTTCCTCCTTGATCCTCAATACGTAAAGACAAGAAAGAAAATAGAAAACCTTTTTCTCCCGCAATTCTCTGCGGTTCTTCCTGATAAACCGTTTGACTGGCGAGAGAAGTCCACCGAAGCGGCTGGGAGCTCCAATGATTATCGCATCATAAGCCGCCAATCCATCGGTCTTCCCTACTCTGCAAACATTGGCTTCCATTCCGCTTTTTTTCAGCTCTTCACATATCTTATTTGCGATTTCTTCTGTTGATCCGGAAACCGTATCATAGACAATCAAGACACCACCCATGGCTATTCTTCTCCATTAAGGACTTCAATCCATGAAAAGAGAGAAACTCCTTTAAATTAATACACTTGTGTAAACAATGCCAAAACTTCGCCCGGATCATTGACAGGCCGCCCATTGAACAGCGCCGCCGTGTCGCAGATGGCGTGAAAAGAAGCTTCCGCCAGAGCTTCTTCTTTCACCCCGACATCGCGCAAACGGAGGGGGTGATGGACCTGCCTCATCAGCGCTTCGATGGCATCTGCCGCCGCGAGCGCCGCATCGCGCGGGGTCATCCCCGATGTGTTGACATCCAGCGCACGCGCAGCCTGCGCCAGGGCATCAGTGGCATGGTCAATGTTAAAGCGCATGACTTTGGGCAGCACAATACCGCAGGCTTCTCCGTGAGGCAAATGAAAAAGCGCACCAAGGGTGTGCGCCATGGCATGGGCAAGCCCAACCTGCGTGACGGTAAAGGCCCAGCCCGCCAGTGTGGAAGCGATTTGCAGATTCAGCCTGGCTTTTTCATTTTTCCCGTCAACCATGACGAGGGGCAGGTTTTCGTGGATCAGGCGGATGGCCTGAAGCGCCTGGGCATCGCAAATCCGGTTGGACATCGTGGAAGTCATGGCTTCAATCGCATGCGTCATCGCGTCCATAGCGGTTGCGGCGGTCATCCGCTGCGGCAGCGACATGGTAAAGCGCGGGTCCAGAATGGCTGCGTTGGGAATGATGTGCTTGTCGACGATAAAAAGCTTTCGTCCGGCGCTTCTACTGGTCAGCACCGCGATGCTGGTGACTTCCGACCCGGTTCCCGATGTGGTGGGAATCGCCACATGAAAGGTTTGCGGTCCGGTCAGGATCATCAAATTCAAATGATCGTTGGCCTTACCTCCCTGTTTGAGCGTGACGGATACAGCCTTGGCCGAATCGATGACACTGCCGCCGCCTACACTGACCAGGCAATCGGCTTGCATTTGCCTTGCAAAGGCAGTTGCCGCGTCCGCCGCTTCCAGATCAGGATCGGAAGGAATTTGGTCATATATGCCCACACATAAGTCTCCCAGCGCAGTTTTGACCAGATCGGCCAGGCCTGTGCCTCTGACGCCGCGATCCGTCAGAATCAAAGCCCTGCGGCACCCGGAATCGACAACGGTTTTACTGAGGGAAGAGAGGGCGCCGTGACCGGCGGTAATTTCCGTCGGGCAAGTATAGGAAAAACCATCCACCTTTTTGTAATCCGAAAGAAGCTGCCAGGTAATATTGCTTTTTGCATCGGCTATGGCGTTGATGTGAACACGTTTGATCTGGGTGTAGCTGGCCAGACATTCCATGCCAAAATCCCGGCCGATGCCGGACTGTTTGTAGCCGCCAAACGGGCAGAAATCGGCAAAGGAGTGGTAATTATTGATCCACATGGTGCCTGTGCGCACGCTTTGTGCAATTTGTTCCGCCCGCGCCGTGTTGCTGGAGAAAACACCGCCTGCCAGCCCAAAGAGAGAGTCGTTGGCAATGGCCACCGCTTCTTCATCGCTTTCATATTTCATGACGGAAACCACCGGTCCGAAAATTTCTTCCTGCGCAATCCGCATATTGTTTTTAACGTTGGCGAAAATGGTGGGATAGTAATAGAAACCTCCATCCAAGCCTGCAACTTCGGCTCGCTTGCCGCCCGAAATGAGCTGGGCGCCTTCTTGCTTACCGATTTGAACATACTCTTCCACAGTCGCCAGTTGTTCCGCATTGGCCAGAGGTCCCAGATGGGATGACGGGTCCAGCTGGTATCCGATGCGCATTTTTTCCGCGCGCAACTTCATTTTCTCGACAAATTCGTCGTAGATTTTTGCGGGAACCAGGACACGCGTGCCGGATGAGCAGACCTGGCCCTGATGAAAAAAGGTTCCAAAACAGGCGCCAGTCACCGCAAGGTCAATATCCGCATCGTCCAGAATGATATTGGCCGACTTTCCGCCCAGCTCCAGCGTTACTTTCTTGACCGTGTCGGCCGCCATTTTCATGATGTCCCGGCCGACTTCCGTGGATCCGGTCAGCGACACCTTGTCCACATCCTTGTGCGTGCAAAGCACCCGGCCCAATTCGCCGCCGGGGCCTGTAATCACGTTGACAACACCGTCCGGAATGCCGGCTGCCTTTGCCGCCTCTGCCAAAATGAGAGCGGAAAGGGGGGTGACCGTTGCTGGTTTCAAAACCATCGTATTGCCCATGATAAGCGCGGGCGCCAGCTTCCAGATGGCGATATACAGGGGAAAGTTCCAGGGGACAATGCCCACACATACGCCAAGCGGTTCGCGCCGGATGTAATTTCGTCCTGGCGCAAAGGCGTTTCCAGAGACGGGAATTTCTTCCTGCCAGGGGAATTGACGGGTTGCGGCGAGGCTCAAGTTGCGCAAAAAGGTGATGGACAGGAGCGGCCAATATTTGCAAAGGCCGATGATTTGCCCGGAATCCATACTTTCCGTGACGGCCAGCCTCATTCCCTGCCTGGCTACCTGGTCGGCAAAATCCTGGACCTTGGCCATGCGGGCCGCGGGTGTCAAGCCACTCCAGATCCCGCTGTCAAATGCCCGGCGAGCAGCCGCAATGGCTGCCTCCGCATCCGCCACCCCTGCTTTGGCTAAAGTGGCAATCGGCATGCCGGTACCGGGATCAAAAGTTTCAAAAGTTTTTCCTCCAGCTGCATCCACAAATTGACCGTCAATAAATAATTTGTAACTGTCCATTGCATGGCCTCCTTTTTTCCTTTAGAAAGGTTTCTCGTTGACTGTTTATTTTGATTCGATGTATAAGAAGATGTAAAACATATGTCAAATATAGATGGTGTTTCAGTGAAAATATTGTTTTATCGTGAAACAAATAAATGTTTTATCAAGCCTTTTGCAGTAATTATCTCTCTAATTTTGTTGTCTATTTTATCTTTTCTGCTGGCCGGTTGTTCCAGCGGTTCATCCGTCCGTCCCGGAGCTCTTGCTGAAAACAGCTGGGCACCCCATACGTATCAAGCGCTTGTCAGATTGATTGCCGGAAACAGCGTCCCAGGCAAACAATCTGAGCCTGAGCTTAAGCCTTACGCGGTTTTTGATTTTGACAACACGTTGGCCATCAACGATGTCGAGGAAGCCCTGCTGATCTACCAGTTGGAAAATCTCGCCTTCAAAATAAAACCGGAGAACATCATAGACGTCCTGCAAACGGGCATTCCGGATGTTCATGCTTATTTTAAGGAAGCTTACAACAATAAAGCCGGAGAAAAGGTGACGACAGCTATGGTCGCTCGTGACTGTTATAATGCCTACCGTTACCTGTATGACCATTATGTCGGTTTCCATGCCGGCGGAACCGCCTCGCTGGAGGATATTAAAAAAACAGAAGAATATAAGGAATTTACCACAAAAATCCGCTACCTGTACGAAGCCGTCAACGGCACTTTCGATGCCAGCGTCGGCTACCCCTGGGTGACGTATTTATTTACGGGGATGTCTCCCCAAGAAGTTCAGATCCTGGCGGAGCAATCCAATGATTACTGGCTGAATAATGGAATTTTCACAAAAATCACCTGGACCAGTCCGGAAAATTATTCCAGTGAATCCGGAGTTGTGTCCACCTCCTTCAAAACCGGGCTTCGTTTCGTCCCGGAGATGCAAAATCTTGTTGCCACGATGATGCAAAATGGCATTGAGGTTTATATCTGCTCGGCATCTTTTCACGATGTCATTATCGTATCCGCCGCCAATCCTAAATACGGATTTTCTGTCCCTGTTGCCAACATTTTTGCCATGCGGCTAAAAAAAGATAATTCCGGCAGATACATCAATCAATATGATGACAACTATTTTCAAACACAGGGAGAAGGGAAAAGCAAAACCATTACACAATTTATCCGGCCGGCGCATGGAAATAGCGACCCGGTTTTTGTCGCCGGCGACAGCGCCGGAGACTACAATATGATGACGGACTTCCATGGCATGCAACTGGGGCTGATCATCAATCGTTACAGAAATGATACCATGAAAACCTTGTCGCAAATCGCCGCGCAAACGATCGGCAATCCCGATGCCCGATATGTTTTGCAAGGCAGAGACGAAAACACCGGCAGGTTCCGCGCCAGTGAAAAAACCATTCTTCTGGGTGAAACAAGGGAAGTTCTTGTAAGGGAATGATAAAACTTGCAGATTATCAAAAAAGTCAGGTTAAGAGGTTGTTTCCATGAATGCTCAAGATAAGGCATTAGCTGCAATCTTTGCATTATTTCCGAATCCGTCCTCATGGGTATCGTTTGTGCAAAACGAGGATCATAAGCCCGTGTGCATTTCGCTTGCGAATTTCGCGTTTCGCCATAATCTTACCGCTTCTGCGGATCTTGTCTCCCTGGCGGATTTTGTTTTGCAAAAGACACAGCAGGAGCAATCTTCCGCCTGTTTCGCTCAACTTGGGTTTGAAGAACTCCTTGATAAGAAAGAGGAATTCCTGAAAGTGGCGATTTCCCTGCGCGCCCTGACCGGCCGCATCAACACGCTTCTGGCGAATCAGGAAATCCCACTGCCCAAGGTCACCAATACCATGCTGACCCGGTTGAAAAAGGAACCGGCGGATACGCCCTATAAACAGAATGTTTTACGAAGTCTGGCTTTCTGGCTGGGGTATGAACGCCCGGAAATTTCCGCCATCTGGCATTATGAGGCCTTGTTGAACAGTTGCAGCAAAAGCCGACAGACGGAAAATTATCGGGAAGGCGCGCGTATCGGTTTTATGCTTACCAGCCGCGGAGATGTGATTGACCATGAAATTCTGGGATGGCTGCGTAAAATGCTCAAAAATTACATTGATCAGTCCATTAGCCACTTTTCTTACGGGCGCTGGGGAAAAGTTAAATCTCACGATATTACTACACTTTATGTCGATTTTCCCCAAGAGGAGCAAGGCGGCGGCCTGACGGCTTACCGGCAATGTTTGCGCAGCTCTCTGTCTCTGGCGCACCAGATGGCGATTGGGTGGGCTTTGTCCCCTTATTCAACCAAAAACCGTTTTTTGTCTATTGCCGTTGTCATTGGAGAATATGCCGGGCTGGATAATTATCTGCTGCCTTTGCTCAACGCCAAGCTACCCAATGATCCGGTGATCCGCATGTCCGAAACGGCGCGCCAGGGGGTGTTGATGAATGATATTCGGGTGGTCTTTTGCTCACGGCCAAACGAAACCTCCCTGTTTAACGGGGAAGCCCTGACGATTTGGTGGATTGAGTCTTTCTGGAGCACCCTTTATTTTGATTTCGTTTCCGATCTTCTTTCCGATCCGATTCTGCGGCCCGATGCCCCTTCCATGGAAAAGCTCAATCGTCTGCTTCGTCCATTACCGAATATTTCTCGGGAAGATGAAGAATCGAATGCTGTCTTGTCCTTTTTTAAATTTCCGCACAATTCGATTTTGGGTGTGGATATTGCCAGAACACTGTATTACCGGCGGTGTTTTCATGAAGCCCTGGAAATTCTCCGGGTAGTTCTTTCCATCAATCCGGCGGATTTAATTGCCAGAACCTTACGGATGATCCTTTTGCGGAATATTGCTCTGGAAGCGCCCACGCAGGGCGCGGCCACCGGATTGTTTCGGCAGGCATTGAAGGAGGCCAGATTCATTGAGGCCAACTGCGCCTGCGAGTCGGAAGACTTCTACTGCGAACATGCTGTGGTGCATCTGGCTTGGGCCATGTGCACGGTTCGACGTGCCCGCCTGGGCGACGCACCAGTCGATGCTTTTGCCTTCCAGGAAATGAAAAATAGCGTTTTTGCTTCTCTGGAGACAGCGGCCGGGATTTTGGAAAACGGCATTTCCGTTTCGCCGTCCGCCATCCGGTCTGCCTACTTGCTGATCAGTTGCAACCTCCTTTCAGCTTTGCTGAAAGATGACGAAGAGCTGTTTGTGAATCCCCAAAAACCGCTTTTTGTTTCAGACTCGGTGTGCAGCGAAGTTACAACCCGTCTGCACTGGCAGTTAGGCTACCGGCGAAACGGCGTGACGGAAAAAGCGCAAAATGAAAAAGCCGAAATGCTGATGATTGCGATGGCCGACATTCATGATCACGCAATTTCCTTGCAAAGCTACCGCCCGACGATATATTTTTGTCATGCTGTTGCGCTTTGGGATTGCCTGCCTGTCAAGACGGTGGCCATTGCGAAAAGAACCTGGCTTGTTTTACGCAAAGCCGCGAAAATTGCGGAGAGCGTAAAAGAAAAGAACGTGTGTATTTACTCTTTCACCAGAACCTACGGAGAGATGATTTCCGCCGATGAATTCATTTTGCATATTCAAAAATGCCTGCGGCTGTTGGAGAAAGCCGCAGGCGGAAATTTGGAGAAACGCTTTGATTCCGAAATCATCCCCTGGGACGGACGGCGCCCTTTGCTCATGACGCTGAATTTCTAATGCTTTTCCTCTATCTTCGACTACTTGGCATTGTAGAGGCTTTTGTCAATGACCTGCGCATACTGAACGGCATCAAGCTGAGCGGTCGGATTGCCGTCCGGTTGTCCGGTGGTCGGATCCGTCTTCCAGTATTTGGGTCGATTGGGCGTTGTGTAAGGGGATGAGGTGCTGGTTCTGGGCCATGCATAGTTGGAAACAATCGCCCGTCGCTTGGTAACGCCGCCTGGAGTCACATTCAGAACCATTGTATCCGCCGCGATAGTGACATCTCCGTTCGGGTACCATTTGCGGATGTTGTCCATCGCCAGTTGAATGGTATCGTCCGTGGCCTGAAAATGCGTACCGACCGCCAGCTTGGGCGCTTTTCCCTGCTTTTGAATCTGATCAAGAATATAGCCATAGGCTTTTTGCGGTGTGTGGGAGCTGTCCTGAACATTTTGCGCTTGTTGCACCGCATAGGGATGGGTAGCCGGGTCAATGCCCATTTTTCCAACCCAGTTGGATGCGGGCATGACGATTTCGTGGATTAAAACATCAACGCCGGATTTGGCATTGTCAATCATGTAATTATTGGGCAGGGTATCCCCGCAATAAATCATGGACAAAACTTTTCCCGACGGCGTTGTCCACTCCAGTTTATAGCTCAAAGCCGCGCTCCGGCAGTGGACGGCAGGAAAATGCGTAATTTTTACTCCATTGAAATTATAGGCGATGTTGTCGTTGTTGGCGTTTCCGCCTGCATCTTTTCCTGTGTTTTTCCAGGGAAGCTCAATGGGCACCAGATCATAGGCGTCAATTCGATTCAGCGTCGGATTGGGGTCGTAAGGGGGAATCACATAATCCGCATAGCTGGTGCTCAGGAAAGACTGGCTTTCGTTGTGCCAGTACATTGTATTTTTCAGAGCATCGCAGTATGCTTTTGTTCCATCGGGGTAGGGACCGCGCACATTTCCCAGAGGATCCGTATAGATAAAATTGGAATCGGACGGCCCCCAGACATAGAGAGGCCAAAGCCGACCATAGGATGGACCAAAGCCATAGACAAACGGCATGTCGCCCATATGGTCGGAGTGCAGGTGAGCCAGAAAGATTTTGGACATCTTGTCCATATTGATTCCCATGGCCCAGTATTTGACAATGGATCCCGTGCCCATGTCGAAAACAAAGCAATCACCGTTCCCCAGCTCGACAAAAACACTGACCGCCGCCTGACTGATCATTGGAATGCAGGTGGTTCCCATAAAGGAAATCCTCATTTCGCTGGCGCCCAGTGTTTCCGATCCGGGAAAATAGGGAGGCAAACCTGCCAGCAGGGAATTCATCTGTGTGGGATCCCCGGGCGGCTGCGCGGAACTTGAAGAGCATCCGCTCAAGGCGCTTCCCAGAGCCAGCCCTCCCATGGTTGTCGCTGAATTTTTCAATAAATCTCGTCGTGTAATGCTCATTTGGTCCACCTTTTCCTTTCTTTGCCGCATAGCGGGATCGTTTAGAAAAACCTATAGTTTTTTAATATTTGTGTCAAGAATGGGTTTTTCTTGATCATCGTTGCTCTCCCTTATTCGTATGGTCAGGCGCTTCTTGTCTTGATGCACCCGAAACGAAAAATTTTCTTCAGGTGGAGTATATGCGGCGGAACATGCATGTCAAGAAGATGATTCTGGTTGTGTGTCATGTAAAAAAGTATGTATTAATCTAAGGAGAAACTCCTGATGCAGCGTGGCGTCATCAAAGCCGCTTTCATCGGAGGTTTCTGCCAAAAGCTTTTTCCGAATCTTGCCTCCGGCGGTTTTGCGCATTCATCAATAATGTATTGACAGAACATCGCGAAAAAGTGCATGTATTTGCCATTCTTCGAGGAGGTTAAAAAGGCGATGTTCACAGGCAAAAAAGTGGCGGTGATCGGTGGCGGCAAGATGGGCGGTATTCTGGTTTCGGGCATGATTTCCCGAAACATTCTTGCCGCGAAGAATATCACCGTGGCGGATATTGATTCCTCAAGGCTTGATGAGTTGCGTGCCTCGCTCAATGTTCAGACGACATCCGACAACAAGAAGGCGGTCAAAGAGGCTGATATTATTCTCCTGGCGGTCAAACCACAGAACTTTCCAGAAACCCTTAAAGAAATCAGTGGATTATCTGTAAAAACGAAGCTCTTTATCTCCATTGCCGCCGGTGTCACGACGGATGAAATTGAAAAGCTTCTGACCAAAACTCCCAGGGTTCTGCGCGTGATGCCCAATGTCAATGCACTGGCGGGTGAAGGCGCGGCCGCCGTCTCCCGCGGGCATTTTGCAAAAAAAGAAGATGTTCAGTATGCTTTGGCCATTTTACAGGCCGTCGGCCTGGCGGTGGAAGTGGATGAAAAGCTGATGGACGTTGTGACAGGTTTAAGCGGCAGCGGGCCCGCTTACTGTTTTTTGATGATCGAAGCCCTGACCGACGCCGGGGTGCATATGGGCTTAACGAGGAATTTGGCTGAAAAACTGGCCGCGCAAACCATGCTGGGCTCGGCGCGTTTGTGTCTTGAAGGCAAACTGCATCCGGCCCAACTGAAAAACATGGTGACGTCACCGGGAGGCACCACGGCTGCCGGTTTAAAAGTTCTGGAGGAAGGAAAAATTCGCGCTACGCTGATGGCCGCCGTGGAAGCGGCAACAAATCGAGCGCGGGAGCTGGCTGGGAACAAATAATGCGCAAGGAGGGTTTCTCATGTTTAAGCTATCACAATTTTCATTGAACCATAAAGTGGCGATCATTACCGGGGGTGGTCGTGGCATCGGTCAGGCCATTGCTTACGGGTTTGCGGGGGCAGGAGCCAAAGTGGCGATTACCAGCCGAAAAGCCCAGGATCTGGAGGCAACCGCTGCCGAAATATCCGCCCTGGGTGCAGAGGTTTTGGTTGTTCCGGCTCACTTGGGAAAATTTCCGGAAATTCAACGGGTTATGGATACTGTTCTGGAAAGGTTCGGAAGGATTGATATTTTAGTGAATAACGCCGGGGCCAGTCCTGCCATTGCCGCCGCTCTGGATACGGATGAACGCCTGTGGGATACGCTAATGAATCTCAATCTGAAAGGAACATACTTTTTGACCCAGGCGGCAGCGCGGGTGATGAAAAAACAGGGAGGCGGAAAAATTATCAATATTTCTTCCATTGACGGCTTCAAGCCGGAACTGGGTGTCAGTGTTTATTCCGTTTCCAAAGCCGGGGTGCGGATGATTACCAAATCGTTTGCACTGGAGCTGGCGCGAGACAATATTCAGGTCAATACCATTTGTCCCGGACCCGTCAGCACTAAAATGATGAATTCTCACTGGGATCATTTGCCGGAAGAAGAAGCAAAAAAAATCAAAGAGGAAATGTGCCGCCACCTGCCGTCGGGCCGGATTGGCGAGCCGGATGAAATTGTCGGCGCGGCGATTTATCTGGCGTCGGAAGCATCCAATTACACCACCGGTGCGGAAATGGTTATTGACGGCGGAGTTCTGCTGGGCATCTGTTAAAGAAAGGGGTTTTCATGAAAACATTTCAGCATTTACTGTCACCTCTACAAATCCGTTCGCTTTCTCTTGCCAACCGGCTGGTCATGCCGCCAATGGGAACCGCGCTGGGCAATTTTGATTCCACGGTCAGCGAAGCGAATCTGGCCTATATGAAGCGTCGGGTGCAAAGCGGCGTTGGTCTGATCATCACCGAGATCGCCGCCGTGCATCCTTCCGGTCTGGTTTCGCCGGTTTCGTTGGGTGTCTGGGACGACAAGTTTATTCCCGGCCTGTCCAAAATGGCGGATGTCATTCATGCCGGAGGCGCCAAGGCGGCGCTGCAGCTTCATCATTCCGGGCGGGAAAATTATTTCCTTCTTAAACAGAAAAACGCCGTCGCGCCTTCAGCGGTTTCCAGTTTTGTTTACGGATTTTTAGGCACGCCGCGGGAAATGACTCTTGCGGAAATTGAAGAAATTATTAAATCTTTCGGAGAGGGAGCCAAAAGGGCGAAAAATGCGGGGTTTGATATGGTCGAGCTTCATGGCGCTCATGGCTACCTCCTGATGCAGTTTTTATCCGCTCACTCCAATCTTCGCCAGGACCAATACGGAGGAGACTTTAAAAGCCGCGCCCGCTTTATGCTGGAATGCCTTCGGGAAGCGCGCTCTCAGGTGGGGCCGGATTTTCCGATTTCCATCCGGATTTCAGGAGAGGAATGCATCAAAGATGGCTATACTATAAGCGATATGCAAACAATTATTCCCGATCTGGTGAGAGCTGGCGCCGATGTTCTTAATGTTTCTTTCGGAACGCACGGCAATGCCGAAGTCAATGTGGATACACCCAACGCCAGTGCCCCGGTGGAGTATTCTCCGGGTTTCAAGTCCTATCTTGCACGAAAAGTGAAGGAAGTCGCCACTGTGCCGGTCATTTCCGTCGGTCGCTACACGGATCCGCAGGTCATGGATGAAATTCTCGCACGTGGCGATGCAGATATGATTGCCGTGGGACGTCAGCATCTTGCCGATCCGGATTTTCTGAAAAATGCCCTTGCAGGACATCCCGAAGATACCCTGGAGTGCCTGGCTTGCAATCAGGGATGCATTGAGCGTCTGGCGCTGGAGGCAAAACCGGTTCGCTGCGCCATTAATCCCCAAACCGGGCAGGAACTTCTTTACCCTGAAGATCCGGACAAGGTCCGTCATAACGTTTGGGTGGTGGGAGGCGGTCCTGCCGGTCTGACGGCTGCTTCCGAAGCGGCACGCTTGGGACACACAGTGACGCTCTTCGAGCGTGAAAGCCGAACAGGCGGAAATGTGCGCTATGCCGCGCTTGCGCCGCACAAGGAAGTTTATAACCGCTATATCCACACCCTGACGGAAAAATGCCGGAAGCAGAGCGTGGTCATCAAAACCGGTGTCGAGATTACAGAAGACGCCATTGAACAGGGCAAGCCGGAAGTGGTGATTCTGGCGACCGGCGCGGAGAAAACCACCTGTCCGGTGGAAGGCGTCAATAGCTCGGTGGTTTGCGACGCCTGGCAGATTCTGGACGGGACGGTTCAACCGCAAAGTCCGGTTGTGGTCATCGGCGGCGGCCTGGTCGGTCTGGAAACAGCCGACTTTTTGAGGGAAAAAGGAATCAGGGATATTACCGTGGTCGAGATGCTTGTCCGGCCACCCGTGCTTCCGCAGGCGGCGCACGGTCAGATGCTTTACCGGCGCTTACAGGAAACGGGAGCAAAATTGATGTTTGGAACCACCGTGAAAAAAATTGAAGAAAAAGCGGTGATTGTAGAGGTTAAAGGAGCAGAAAAAAAACTGGCGCCTGTCGCGCAGGTCATTGTGGCCATCGGAGTGACGCCTCGGACAGCATTGAAAGACATGCTGGCGAAAAAAAGGATCCGGCATTTTGTTGTGGGAGATGCAGTTGCGCCCAGAAGAATTATTGAAGCGACGGAAGAAGGGGCAAAGGCGGCATGGGAAATATCGGCAGGCAATGAGCGATAGGGCAACCATTGATCAGTGAATCACGCATGACGGCAAACCATTTCATCCGGCATTCGCCAGGTAATCATCCGGCCGGAATCCAGAGTTTTGTTGATGCCGGCCAAATTTCGGATCTGCGCTTGCGTTCAGCCAGCACTACTGTCCGCATGATCGTCATTGCTACTATGACGTTATGGTGCTATAATTGTATAACGTTCAGGAGGGAATTTATGGGAACCGCAGCAATGAGAGCAACAATATATTTAGATCCAGAATTGCATAAAGCTTTGAGATTAAAGGCTGTTGAGACATCGCAGTCTTTATCGAAGTTGGTCAATGATGCCATTAAGGAGTCTCTTGCGGAAGACGCGGATGACATCGCGGTATTTGAAGAAAGAGCAAAAGAACCCCTAATCAGTTATGAAGCCATGGTCAAGAGGCTGAAAAAAGATGGGCGAATATAAAATCTTTTTAAAAGAATCGATAGAAAAAGATCTTCGCTCAATCCCCCAAAAAGATTTGAAGAAAATTCTCTTGCGCATCGAAATGCTTGCGAAAGACCCGAGGCCGCCTGGACACGAGAAACTGTCCAGCCAAGAAAAATATCGTATTCGCCAAGGCATGTACAGAATTATCTATTCCATTCAAGATCAAGAACTTACAGTATGGGTGGTAAAAGTTGGGCATCGCAAAGATGTTTATCGATGAAGCGAACCCGTCGCACAAGCCGATCGGTGTTTCGCGGCTTTGGCTTATCTTGACGTTGGGGCGGCAAGGAAAGGAAGAACTATTCAATTAAAGAGTTAAGAACTTTCAGTAAAGGGACGAAAAACGAAAGTGTTCATCCGCCGTTCCTTTGCAGGAACGAAAATAATGGATTGGAAAGGAAGATGGAAATGAAAATCAGATGGATGGTGTTTTCAGTTTTAATGATGTTGTTGGTTTCGAGTGCTGTTGCGTGGGCGGAAACAAAAGTTCCCGCGATGGTGCGTTCGGCAAATGCCCTGGTGGACGCCAATGGCGATGCCCTGGTGACGGTTGTGGAGCATGCGGCTTTCTGGCAGGGACGCTTCAAGGATATTGACAAGGACAAAGACGGCAAGCTGACGGCGGCGGAATTCAACGCCGCAACCAACGAGTTTTTCGGCAATATGGACAAGGACAAAGACGGCAAGCTGGTGGCCAAGGAATATATCGCTTTCTGGTGCGGGCCGAAAGCGGTGGCGCCCGTCACCATAAAGAAAAAGGCGCAAAAAAAGATGGATGCCAACCAAGACGGTAAAATTGGCGATGATGAGTGCGTTGCCTTCTGGTCGGCCGACCTGTTCGATATGGATTCGAATCGCGATGGTAAAATATCGAGAGAAGAGTTTATGGCCTTTATTGCAAACCGCTTCAAAGAGATTGACGGAAACAGAAACGGATTTATATCCATAGAGGAATACACTGTTTTCTGGTCCGACAAAATATCGGCTGCTAAAAAAGGAATCTGAAAGAACAATAGGATGAATTGATGTTCAGCGTTTTTCCTCAAGAGGATCATGAACAGACTTTGAGAATCAAACGGTTTCTCATGGCCTGCTCCGCGTATTTGATATGGTGTTTTATCTTTGTTGTTATTTTTTTACTCGGACTGACTCGATCGCCGATCTATGTGATGATTGCTAGTCTTTTGGGGCTTTTTCTGTGCAACATCTTGATCTACGCCATGCTCAGAACCGGTTATAATAAACGCTTTAAAGATCCCAGTTTGACTCTGCTTCAGATGATCATAGCCACTTTTTGGATTATGCTGGGCCTTTATTATGCCGAATCCGCCAGAAGCGTAGTGCTTCTCATCTATATCATTGTGTTTGTTTTCGGGCTTTTCAAATTACGGGTCCGGGATTTTCTTTATCTATCCGGGTTCGCCGTGGCGGTTTATGCCGCGGTGATTGGCCAGCTTTACCGGAACAATCCTGAATCAGTCAATAAAATCGATATATTGAATATCGTGATCCTGGCCATGGTTCTCCCGTGGTTTTCCCTGGTCGGTGGATACATCAACCGACTAGGCGTCAGAATATCCAATTCTCTTTCCACCATCAGGCGAATAACCGACAATATCCACGATGTCATTTTCGTGCTGGATATGAATTGGCATTATACCTATATCAGCCCTTCGGTAAAGTTTTTAAGGGGATATGAACCGGAAGATGTGCTGAAACAGGATTTTTTTGACGCGCTGACACTTGCCTCCCAGGATTTGACCAAAAGGACGCTGTCCGAATTTCTGGAATCGGCACGGATCGAATATGAAAACCCGAGTTCCCGGACACTGCAACTTGAAGTCCGATGTCAGGACGGAACGACGGCGTGGACGGACACGAAGCTTTCCTTTGTCAGAGATAAAAACCGGCAGCCTGTGGGGATTCTCGGTGTCATGCGGGATATTACCCGGAACAGGCAGCTTGAGGAAGGGTTGCGCGGAAGTGAGGAAAAATGTCGAGCGCTTCTTACGAACATTCAGGAGGGATATTTTGAACAGAACCTTGCCGGTAACCTTACCTTTTTCAATGATGCCTTTTGCCGGATTCTTGGCTATCCCCGGGATGAGTTGATGGGTATGAATAACCGGCGGTATATGGATCAGGAAACGTCAGAAAAAGTTTTTCAGGACTATCCAACAGGGGGGAGCAACCGGACATTCAACGGGCGGATGATCAGAAAAGACGGTGCGAAAAGGTATGTTGAAGGGTCGGTATTGCTATTAAAAGATGCATCGGGTCAACCAAAAGGCATCCGGGGAATTATTCTGGACGTCACCGAACGTAGACTGGCGGAGGAAGCGCTTCAAGAAAGCGAAGGAAAGTTCCGCAGCCTGACCGACACCGCTCAAGATGCGATTGTCACGACCAATATGAAGGGAATGATCACCTATGCCAACCCGGCGGCTCAGGAACTTGCTGGGGGAAAATCTGTTATAGGAATGGATATGAGAGATTTCTTTCCACCGGATTCCCTTGAGCATCAAGAGCGTATCGGCGCGTTATTCAACAGCGGTTTTTCCGAGACGATGTGCTATGAATCGAAGTTCCAGAGGAATCAGGACAATCAGCCTCTTTATTTTGACATTCGCTCCTCCGGACTTTTGAGGCGCAACGAGCCATCCGGTTTCCTGTTTGTCGCCCGCGACGCTACCGAGCGCAAGCGATCAGAGGAGGAAACCCGCCTAATGGCCATCCTGGACACGCTGACAGGATTATACAATAGAAGAGGCTTTATCACCCTTGCCGAACAGCAAATTAAAATGGCCATCCGCGCGCGCAGCTGCTTGCTGCTTTTTTTCATTGACCTGGACGGCCTGAAGTTTATCAACGACAATCTGGGGCATGAAGAAGGAGACAACGCCATTAAAAGAGCGGCAGTCATTCTGAAGGGGACATTCCGGGCGTCCGACATCACCAGCCGACTGGGCGGGGATGAATTTGCCGTGCTTGTCACCAATAGTATTGAATTGCCGGAAGTGATTATCAAACGTTTACAAGGCAGAATTGATGAGGATAACGCCTCTTCAAATCTGCCTTATCAAATTTCCATGAGCATCGGCGTCGCCGATTATGATCCCTTGACACCCTGTTCAATCCAGGAATTGATGTCCCGAGCCGACGAACGGATGTATAAACAGAAAAAAGAGAAAAAACAGGCGCGACAATAGCCTTCCAGAAAAGCATGCTTCAACTGGATGCCCCGGTTTTGCATGATTGAGCGACAGACTCAAATGCTACTCGAACCGCAGGTCGTCAAAATTGATGTGCCCCCAACCGCCGCTGGATGCGTCAATCAGCCGGATTTGAGCGGTCTTTCCTTCATAAGCGGAGACATCCCAATTTACGCGTTCCATTGTTTCATTACATTTTCCCGTCGCCTGCTGGACAATTCGCCCCTCTATGACCAGTTCCACTCGCTCCGTAACCATATCACAGCCACCACCAATGAGAAAATTGATGAGGGAAGAAGAAATGATGAAGGAATCCGATGTTAATGTTCCCTGGGGACCATCTCCTTGAGTGCGTCCGGGCGGATCATAGGCGGTGTGGCGATTTTCATAACCACCGATCCAGAAGTCTCCCTGATGATTGGAAGGTTGACCGCGACGGCGGGCGGTTGGGTTGTCACCATATGTGGGTTGCGTGTTGAATGCATTTCCTGTGGTTTTCCAACCGTTGAGGTCTCCCGTTTCAAAATCCCATGTGATTTTTCCGGAACTGATCTTCTTGTTTTCCCTGTCTGATTTGGATGCAGTGCTTTTTTTAACCGGCGGCTTTCGGTTGTCCTGGACAGTATCCCCGCCTATGCTGAGATTCAGCAGATCTGCAATTGTTGCCGTCTTGGCAATATTGCCACGCGCCGAACTGATAACTTTGGCTGTTGTCGTGTCAATGGCCTTGCACGATACGCGGATGCTGTCACCAAACGGTGTAATTGTTCCGGTGATGAGGATATCCGAACCCGCCAGTTTTCCAATTTTTTTGATCGCACTAGGATCAGTAAGCCCGGAAAGGGAGAGTTTCTGTTCTTCCAGTATGCGTTTGATATGATTGCGGTCAAGAACATCGAATCCCTCGGATGTGGTTGTCAGATTTCCGGACATTTCTTCCGCGATGAAACGGCCCAGTTCATTCACATTTCCCTGAAGATCGGTAAAGTCTACAACGGCAATGGTTTTTTTTCCGGATTTTACAATTTCGGCGGCAAGAATGGATGAAAGATTGGCAATCTCCCGCTCATATGAAAATGCAGGGACAGCCGAACCGATGATGATTAGCGCAATTAACAGGGACAGCATTTGAAAGCATCCTTCGATATGAATTTTCATGGTTTTCTCCTGATAGTGTATTGACATTCTTATAAAGGAGCTATTTTTTTATGTCAACAATAACCCAAAACATCTAAATGGATTTACCGTGAGACAAAGATAATTGCGCTTGACAGCCTGAAATAATTGCGTTAAACAGGCCTGCCTTAAACAAAAAAGAAGTTCAGGAGGAGAGACTTTTGGCAAATCATAAATCTGCAGAAAAACGTGATCGTCAAAGCAACGCACGCCAGGAACGCAACGTTGCAGCCAAATCGGCGATCAAGACCAAAGTGAAGACGGTTCTGAAGGCCGTTGAAGGCAACAGCAAGGAAAAAGCAGCCGAAGCTCTGAAAGCAACTGTTCCGGCTCTGGCCAAGGCTGGCGCAAAAGGTCTGATTCACAAGAAAAACGCTTCCCGCAAAATTTCACGCCTGACCAGGAAAGTGAACTCCCTTCAGGGATAATCATCTTCTATTGAAAAACGCGGCGCTGCTTACCGGCAGGCCGCGTTTTTATTTTCCGCAGGATTCTCAGGGTCCGGGAAGAGTCAGTCGTCTTAATTTTCAGACAGGAAATCATGGACGGTATTTTTCAGATGATCCTGATCGCAAAGAAATGCAAAATGTCCGCAAGCGCCGTTGAGCGTGGATGATTTCGCCGCGATCAGTTCGGCAAAAGACTTTGCTTCATCATTGCGAATGATCTGATCCTGGCCGGAGAGAATCACGAGACATTTCGCGCTCACCGCCGCCGCCGCTTTTTTTCGGGAATTATCGAAGTTCTTCAAAATATTATGATTTTTAATTGCTGTAATCTGGCGGGACCAGTTGACCGCATCATATTGTGAAAATTTCTCCTGTTCCGCGGCCAGGAAGGAGGGAAAGTCATCCAGGCTTGTTTTTGCCGCCCTGTAGTCAGGCGACCAGGCCAGCATGACAAAAAGAGGCGTCAAAACCTTCATCGCCGTTTTGCTTCCCTTACATTGTCCTACATTTTCTAAAATTTCCATTTGCGCCGACCAGAAAAGCATTTCATAAGACGTCAGCCAGGGGCTGCCACAGATGGGAATGGCCAGATCCATAAATCCGGGATAGGAAACCATCCATTGAAAAGCGGTCAATGCCCCCATCGAGATGCCGGCCACCGCACGAACATGAGGAATATTAAACACTTGAGTCAGCAAAAGATATTGGGCACGCACAAGATCGCGAATGCTGAATTGAGGAAAGGAGTTTCCGGGCTGCGAGGCGCTGTTGGAAGGAGAGGAAGAATAACCGTTGCCAAAGGCATCCACGGCGATCACGAAATACCGCGAACTGTCAAAAACCTTGCCCGGACCGATAAAACCGGTTTTTATCAACTCTTGAGAATTGCCGGCCAGCCAAGTTGAAACCAGGATGACGTTGGACTTCTCTGCATGAAGAGTTCCCTCTGTGCGGTAGGCCAGTCGGCAGTTGCGGATCACATCGCCGTTTTCCAATTTAAAATCATGAAGCTCGGCATACTGCGGAAAATTTTCAGCCAAGGCATTGTTCCAGAGACCAAAGATCATCACAAGGACAGGTATCATGCCCCATACGAAATTTCTGATGCAGTTCCACATAGATTTCTTCTTTCCTTTCCGAACGGATAATTATTAATGTTCTGATATGATTGATTATATTGGATAGACACGGAAAAGTCCTCCGGCAACAAGATTAAAAGCCCTATCCGGTACCGCCCATGATCATGTCAGCTTTTTTCCGATTAGATCAATGACGGTGATTTCCGGCGGCGCGAAGATGCGCACCGGAGGCCCCCAAGTGCCTGCGCCACGGCTGATATACAAAAGCTTGTTCGGTAAAATCTCAATCAATCCATGAAGGTGCGGAAAATAGATTTTTACCAGCAAACCAAAAGGGTAAATCTGGCCGCCGTGGGTATGTCCGGACAGCATCAAATGAAAATTCGCAGACGGATCAATGTGAGGCTGATGTTTTAAAAGCAGCACAAACCCATCGCGCTTTTCGCTTTGAGCTTTTTTAAAGCCCTCCCTTTTCCCGGTTTCCGCAAAGCGGCGTCCGGTGATATCGTCCGAGCCCAAAATAGTGATTCCCGCCACCCGGACCACATCGTCGCGTAAAATCGTAAAACCTGCCGCTTGGGTAAACTCGATGGAGCGGTCAAGACCCGCGTAATATTCATGATTGCCCAGAATCGCAAATTTCCCATATTTGGCTGGTAATGCGGCAAAGCGGGCTGCATCCTTCATGATATTATCCAGCTCCCCATCCAACAAATCACCGGTCGAAACGAGAATATCCGGATTGGTCGCGCGAACGCTTTCCAGAATCGGGGTCAGACGGCTGTTGCGGTTCAATATGCCCACATGAACATCAGAAATCTGCACGATACGGATTTTTCCGTCCGGCAAAAGAGGCTCGTTGGTGGAAATGGTCAGGTTGCGCATCCGGATACACTGCGCATCAATATAGCCATAGATGACCAGGCCGATTGCCAGGCATGCAGCGATAAAGAAAATTCCGGCCTGGATCTGCGTTTTTCCGGCGGCAGGAACCAAAAGCCTGTGGATCAGCCGGATCAGTTCCATCGAAACATGCAGAAAGAAAAATAGAAAGATAAATGCCATCCAGATATAACCGATCATTGAGGCCGTGCGCGCCGCATATTCAAAATGATAGGCTTCCAGTACGCGGACAATGATCGGTGTAAGGACAAGCAAAATCAGAATTCCCAGAAGCACAATGCTTATTTCTCCGGGAAAATGGAAAGCACTTCTGACCCGGGAGAAAAAATAAAAATTGATTCCCCCGTAAAGACCTAAAAATACCGCAAGCATAAGAATGGTTCGAATGTCCACGTTCATAAGACTTGGAGCGGAAATTAGAGGAAAACAACATAGAAGTCAATCTCAAATCCTTTTAAATGAACTTGTATTTTCTTTACGGGTTAAAGATAGACAAGGAAATCTTCTTGACAAAATTATACTCCTAATACTACCGAACGGTAGGTATATAGACTCATTGACGAGGTTTGAAAATGACAAGATCAAAAAAACTGTCGGGCTCAACGGATGCTCTGGATATCAGAGAAAGGCTTCTGCAGTCTGCCCTGCGCATCTTTACCCGGAAAGGATATGCGGCAACCACGGTTCGGGAAATCGTGGCCGAAGCCGGCGTGGCAAAACCTGCCCTGTACTACTATTTTGAAAGCAAGGAAGGAATCTACCGGGTTCTGATCCAGAGATTTATGGCCAACATGGGATCCATTATGGACAGCCCACCCGCGCCGGACGGATCTGTTCGCGAACAGCTCTTGCAACTGGCAGACAAGATCCACGACATTGCGTTTCAAAACCGAGACGCTCTCCGGCTTATGTATGGAATCTACTATGGCCCACCCCAAGGTGCCCCATTCTTCAATTTTGATGACATTCACATCGATTTCTTCGAATATGTCCGCGAAATCGTGCGGCAAGGCATCCGGTCAGGCGAACTTGAACCGGGAAGAGATGACGATATGGCCTTGCTTTACATAGGCGCAACATACGGCGCCATCGAGGATCTTATCTGCGACCATCCGATCATTATAGACCGTAACCAGTTGAAACGAATAATCAATCTTCTTTTCCGGGGGATAGAAACGAAACATGAAAAAGCGTAATAACAACCTGAACACATTTTTTCAAGGCGGGATTCTTATCGCCCTGCTTCTGGTTGCCTGTTCCAGTGGAGGAGAAAATTCCGCACCGCAGCGGCCTGTGGTCGCCGTGGAAGCCACACAGGCCATGGCTCGCACATGGACGGAGGGAATCAACGTCACAGGGAGCCTGACTCCAAAATATGAGGTTGCGGTGAAATCAGAAATTATGGGGCTTGTCCAGGCAGTTTATGTCAACGAATGGCAAAAGGTCCGGAAAGGAACCCCTCTGGCCCGCATCGACGACCGTGAGCTGGAACCCCTTTTAAAGAGAGCAGAAGCAGCCTATGAAGCGGCAAAGGCTTCAGAACTTCAGGCCCAGGTCTTGGACAATCGCGCCCGGCGGGAGATGGAACGAATCATCAGGCTGAAAGAGGCAGGTCTGGCCACCCGTCAGCAACTGGATGACAGCAAGACCGAGGCGGAGGCCTCTGTCGCACGAATTGAAGCAGCCCGTGCACAAGTCCGTGTGGCAAAAGAGGATTTGAAACAGGCAAAGGTTCGTATCTCGAAATGTCTTATCCTCTCGCCGATTGAGGGGATTGTTTCTCTCCGAAAAGTGAGCCCCGGAGATCTTGTCGGTGAAACAGGAACAGACAAGACCCTTTTTCAAATTGTTGACAACAGAATCCTCAACTTGACCGTATCGATTCCCTCGAGCGAGATGGCCGCGCTGCAAATCGGACAGATTCTGAACTTTACGACGGACGCCTATACGGGACAAACCTTCACAGGGAAAATCAAATTCATCAATCCATCTGTAAGCGAAACAGACCGTTCCGTAAAAGTGATTGCCGAAGTGAAGAATGAGCCGCAGATCCTGAAGGGCGGCCTCTTTGTCAAAGGGCGCATTGTCACCGGGGTTCGTGAGGCTGTGCTCCAAGTGCCAAGATCGGTACTGATTGGAAGAAAGGAGGCGCCTGGCGGAAAGTCCGAAATTCTGGTGGTCGAGGGGAAGACCGCGAGACTCCGCACCGTGACCACAGGAACCATTTCCGGCGATGTTGCGGAGATCCGGGATGGACTCAAAGAGGGAGAGTGGTACATCGTGCGTGGAGGCTTTAATGTGAAGGACGGGGATACTCTGGATGTAACCCGCAAGGGCGGGGGATTAAAATGATCCTCTCTGACATCTCTATCCGACGGCCAGTTTTCGCGGCCGTTGTTATGCTGATTTTGGTTACCCTGGGGGCTGCTTCATACCGGTGGCTGTCCGTCGAAATGTATCCGAATGTCGAAATTCCATATCTGTCCATTGTTACAAAATTTCCCGGTTCATCCCCGGAAAGCGTGGAACGGGAGGTCTCCAAACGGATTGAAGAGACGGTCAATACCATCTCCGGGGTAAAACACATCTACTCGTTTTCCAGTGAAGGTCTTTCTACGGTTCTTGTCGAATTCCGCCTTGAGGAAAAAATCAATGAAGTGGCTCAGGAAACTCGGGCCAAGATCAGCGAAATCCGCGGCCAGTTTCCAAAAGGAATCGAAGAGCCGATCATACAGAAATATGATTTGAACGCACAGCCGGTGGTGTCCCTCGCCCTTCAATCTTCGAATCTGTCCACTCGTGAACTTACCGTTTGGGCTGAAAAGAAAGTCAAACGGCGAATGGAGAGCATTCCCGGAGTGGGCAAGGTGGACATCGTAGGTTCCGCGAAGCGGGAGGTCAATGTCATTATTGATCCCACCAGACTCCAGGCGCTCGGTTTGGGTGTTGACACCATTGTAAACGGACTGCGTTCAGAAAACGTCAATACGCCTCTAGGGAGGCTGAATGACAAAGGGACGGAATACACAATACGGGTTTCAGGAAAGCCTTCAAGGGCGGAGGATTTCCGGGACATGGTTGTGGCAGAAAGATCTGGCCGTCCTATCCGGCTCTCCGAAGTTGCCGAAGTGCGGGACGGCGTCAGAGAACAGCGCTCCCTTGGACTGGTCAACGGAAAGCCAGCCGTAGCCTTCGACATCCGGAAGCAATCCGGGGCGAATGTCGTGAATCTGGTGGATGAGATAAAAAAACGAATCACGGTGCTTCAGGCTGAGCTCCCCCCCGGAGTATCCCTGATCCTGGTACGAGATGCCTCAATTCCAATTCGAGAATCTCTGCACGACGTACAGCTGTCTCTGATCATCGGCGCAATTCTAACCATCCTGATCGTCTTTTGCTTTATCAACTCCTGGCGTTCGACAGTGATCACGGGTCTTACCCTCCCCATTTCCATTATTTCGTCGTTCATCATCATGAAATTTATGGGAATGTCGCTCAACATGATGACCATGATGGCCCTGTCGCTGGCCATCGGTCTGCTGATCGACGACGCCATCGTCGTTCGTGAAAATATCGTGCGCCATCTCGAAAATGGGGAGGATCATTTCTCCGCCGCGCGCAACGGCACCAGCGAGATCGGCCTCGCGGTTTTTGCCACGACCATGTCCATTGTAGCCGTCTTCGTTCCGGTAGCATTCATGAAAGGAATTGTCGGACGGT
Source organism: Smithellaceae bacterium (assembly GCA_035416785.1). GTDB lineage: Bacteria > Desulfobacterota > Syntrophia > Syntrophales > Smithellaceae > UBA8904. The sequence continues at coordinate 34,210 of DAOLNX010000021.1, forward strand.
TCTTCTTCCAGTTTGGAATTACCGTGGCGTTTGCCGTTCTTGTATCCCTGTTGGTTTCATTCACCCTTGATCCGATGCTCTCGTCCCGGTGGCACGACCCGGCAATTGAGATGAAAGGGCGTCGTCGGGGTATTGCCGCTTACCTTGACCGTTTCAACGAGGGTTTCGAGAAAATGGCAGACCGATATCAAACCTTGATCGTCTGGGTCCTGGACCGGCGAAAAAGTGTCATGATCACAGCCGGCGCGGCTTTTGTTGCGGGATTGGCCGTTTTTGCCCTGCTTGAATCGAATTTCATGCCGACATTCGATACTTCGGAGTTTCAGGTTTTCTTTAAAACAGCTCCCGACGCTTCCATTACGGAAACCGAGAACCGTCTAAAGGCCATGCTGGACCTCGTCAAGGAATTTCCAGAGGTATCCCGCACCTATGCCTCGATCGGAGCCGGCGATAACGGAACCGTCCGGAGCGGTATTCTTTATGTGAAGCTCAAAGACAAGAGCTCTCGTAATCGCAGCCAGTCGGAAATCCAAAATCTATTCCGGGAACGCTTGCTGAAGATTCCCGGAATCCTGATTGCCGTTACGGAGGCCGACCGGTTGGCCGGCGAGGAAAAAGCGCTGAAAGTAACGATCCGGGGATCGGATATCAGCCTTCTCAAAAATTATGCCAAGCAGCTTAGGGACGAGATGTATGGAATCAAAGGAATTGTGGACATGGAAATCAGCATGGAACACGATATTCCGGAATATCGCCTGACTGTGGACCGGGAAAAGGCCATGAACGCAGGAGTTCTCACTGACGATATTGTCAGGACAGTCGGAGCTCTTGTCGGGGGTGAAGTCGTCTCCACATATGACGATGAAGACGGAGATGCCGTGGAAATCCGGGTGCGACTTCCTGAACATCTGCGCAAAGATCCGGATCAGGTCCGGGATCTGCAATTGACGGTGATGGGACGCGGCCCCAACCTGGTTCTCCTGCCCCTGGAAAACATCGTGACCTACGACACCCACGAAACTCCCTCGGAGATCAACCGCCAAGACATGTCGCGCCAAATCACCATCGGCGGAAACGTGCAGGGGCTTGCCCTCGGGACCGCTGTAGAGCGAATCAAAGAAGTTTCAAAAAAAATCAAATTCGAACCTGGATATACCGTAGGATTTGTCGGCGAATCGGAAGACATGAGAGAAACCTTCGCATACATGGGAGAGGCCCTGATCCTCGCCGTTCTGTTCGTGTACTTCATTCTGGCAGCCCAGTTCGAATCGTTTCTCGAGCCGCTGGCGATTATGTTCTCGTTGCCGCTTTCAATCATCGGCATGGCCGGGATGCTTTTCCTGACAGGGGATACGCTCAATATCATGTCCCTAATCGGCCTGATCATGCTGATGGGCCTGGTTACCAAGAATGCTATCCTCCTGGTGGATTATGCCAAAAATCTTCGCAGAAAGGGGATGGACCGCAGGGACGCGTTGTCGCTGGCCGGTCGGACCAGGCTACGACCCATCATGATGACTACACTGGCTATGATTTTTGGGATGCTTCCCCTGGCTTTCAAGATCGGTACCGGCGCCGAGATGAGAGCGCCCATGGCCCGAGCCGTTATCGGCGGACTCCTGACCTCCACGGTGCTGACCCTGGTTGTGGTGCCAGTCATGTACACGCTGTTGGACGACAGCGCCTTGTGGGTAAAAAAACATTTCGATAAAAAGGATTCAAATTCATGAAACAACTATCTTTTTTATTACTTCTAATCGGGACTATTTTTTTCTTCTCTTCTTTTTCTGAAGCCCAGATACGGGTTCTCACTTTTCATGAAGCGGCGATGATCGCAGCCGATCATAACCGGGGCATTCAGAAAGCAAGGGAAAATATTAATTGGGCAAAAGGAAAATACATCGAGGAACGGGCCGCCGCTCTGCCGCAAGTGACAATTACCGGTTTGGCAGCGCGCGATAAGGACGAAAGTCAAAAACTTTTCGCACCAATCATGGCTGAACGTGTTCAAAAACTTTTTAGTGACGTCGAAGTCAGACAGCCACTCTTTACATGGGGGCAGGTCAGTTCCGCCATTCGAGCGGCCGAAGCAGGCTTCGAGTCCGCCAAGGAGCAGGTGCGCTTTTATTCACAGGCGGCCCGAAAGGACGCAGCAACGGCTTTTTATGATATTCTCCTTGCCCGCGAATTTCACACGCTTGCCATGCAGAACGCGGAGCAGAAGAAAAGACATCTGAACGAGGCCAGCCGTAAATACGAACTCGGAACAGCAACCGATTACGATGTACTTGCTGCAGAGGTCGCTTTGCGAAACGCCCATCCTGAAGTCATCCGAACGGAAAACCAGATCCGTATCCTGCGGGAACGGCTTCGCTATGTGCTTGGTGTAAATGAAGAGATCGACGTCTCCGGAAACCTGGATGCCCAGCTCATACCCTGCCCGTCTTACGAAGAAATAATCGAACGGGCCCAAAAGCACCGTCCCGAGCTGGCGGATCTCCGACATCGACTCAAGATGTCTGCAGAGTTGATCCATGTAGCCGACGCCGGCAATAAGCCCCGCCTTGATGCACGCGGCGGCTACGGCTGGCGCCAATTAGAAGTAACCGACTACAAGTCTGACGGACCGGCCTGGAGCATCGGTATCCAACTCAGTTTTCCGGTCTTCGACGGTCTTCGAACCCGGGGCAGGAGTGTCCAGGCCAAAAGTGATCACAAACGCATCCAGATCGAAGAAGCCAGGCAGGCAGATGAGATCGCGCTGGAAGCGAGAGACGCCTTGAATTCCGTCCGAGAAGCAGAGGAAATCGTCCGCTCGATGACAAGCGCAGTAACCCTGGCCGAGCGCCTCCTGGCCATGTCCGAACAGGGGTATATCCAGGGCGTAAAGATTCGTCTCGAAGTGGACGATGCGGAACTCAATCTTTTACAGGCGAAAGGAAACCTTAGCCGTGCAAAACGGAACTATATCCTGTCTCTAACGCAACTCGATTGGGTCATGGGTGTTCTTGGAGAAAACAATAATCTCAAGCCTTGAATACGGTAAACTGTCAGGGAATAGAGTCCTGTCAGGATAAAAACGGTACAGATTGATGTTGACAAGGAAAGGGGCATCATATAAGAAAAACACCCGTTGGCAAACAGGCCGATGTAGCTCAGCTGGTAGAGCAACTGATTCGTAATCAGTAGGTCGGC
>DAOLNX010000022.1:0-33617 GCA_035416785.1 Smithellaceae bacterium
ACGGGCGCCGCTTCAGGTTTCGCAGCCAAGGTCTCTTTGGTTTCGACCGTTGCGACAACTTGAACAGTAACTTGTGTCGGCATATCCGTTATTTTATTTTTTGCGACTTCCGGTTCCACCATGGGCATCTCTTGCATTTTCGCCTGTGCAAACCGATCCGTTTTTCCGAAAGGCAGAATCATGGCATATCCTGGCGTCATCGCCGTTTCTTCTGCGGTTGAAGTTTCCTGATGAATTTGATCCAGAGATTCGGAAACTTGGAGGTTTGATCCCGTTTCCTTCGATTGGTCGGAATAATCATATTGCAGAAGTTCAGACAGTGTCTGCTGCATCATCCGGATAAAGCTGTTTCCATTTTCATCACAGCTTTCTTTTCCTGTTGTTTGCTCCGCAACACCTATGCCAATCAGTTGCATCAAACTGCAAATATTGACGTCCGGATTCAGAGGGTTTATGTTTCCAACAGAAATATTCATACTTACTCCATACGCTGTTTGAACATCATCTTTGCAAGGGGCATGCCATCTCCATCATTCATGATTTATGTAATATTTATAATTACTTATAAATCATTTAAAAAGAATGGATTCCATTTTCTTTTTTTCTGGAAAAAGATCGGGCAAAAAGTTCCCATAACACCGGGAAAGAATATCCTGGGACAATTGGATCGAAGGATGACCATGAATAGAAAAAAAAACAGAGACATGGTGACCTGTCTCTGCTTTTTCCTTTGTTTTTGCGGATTTTAAAATTTACTGCGCTTTATCTCCCTTGCTGCGGGTAATTTCACGGGTAATATCCACGGCCTTTTGCGGACTGAGATACGCCCACAAAGCGCCGGCTTTGTCCTTCTTCATATTCATGGTAATTCCCGCCGCTGTCTTCGTATCCAGCTTTTCCATCATCGGCCCTGCCTTTGCGGGTGGTGTGGCATCGTAAACCTTGGCCATGTCTTTATAACGTTTAATATCTTCTTCCCGGACAGCATCCAATTGTACGGCAAGCTTTTCCTCCTGCGCCTTGAGGACGGCCATTTTTTCCATAATGTCTTTACGCATCGCGATTAATCTCTGTTCATCCGCCCTTAGAGCGTTTTCACGGTTGTCCAGTTCTGCTTTTCTGGCCGTAAGGGCAGTGGCCAGATCTCTTTGCTGAGCAAGCATATCATCCATGGCGTCCTTGGACGCAGGCAGAACATCAACCGATGATGCAGCCTGTTTGCTGACGGCCGTATCGGATGAAGGTTTTACCGATGGCATCTTTGATTGAGCCAAAGCCGAACGAATCAAGACAGCGGCATCCGCCGGAATATTCATTTTTTGCAGAACACCAAAAACCGACGCCGCCTTGACCAAAATCACAATGGCAATCAATATTTGCACTGCAACAATCATTCTTTTCATTGTTCTCTCCTGCCAAATTTTAAAATGGATATTTCGTCCATATTCTTACGCTCTGTGTCATTCATATTTTTTTTATATTCCTCAGCCTGCCTGTCCTTGAGATTTTCCATCACTTTTCTGTTTTTCACCGCCTCCACCAGATCTTTTCTTTTCTTCTCTACCTGTTCTTCGATCTGCTCTATGTTTTTTTTCTGTTTTTCTTCTCTTTCCCGGATTGTTTCAACATAACGAAGCATGGCTGCGATATCCTCGGCAGGTAGAGGAGTTTGACGCAGATTTCGCAAATCATTGATCAGGCCTTCTCTTTCGTTGATCAAAGACTGTAAAACGTTTTTCTGTTCCTCCAGGTACCGTTTGATGTCCGAAAATTCATGAAGAGCCTTTTCCTCGAGGTTCAGCCTGTAGTCCAAAACGGACTGCAATTTAAATTGAAACATCGTCTTTATTCTTTAAACAATGCCAAAAGCTGCGCCTTGGCCTGTGTGAAATCGATTTTTTCATCAATTCTCTGACACAAAAAAGCGTTGACTTTATCTACCATACGAATGGCATAATCAATATCCGGATTGGATCCGCTCACGTACGCTCCGATGTTGATGATATCTTCCGCCTTCTTATGGGTGGCCAGAATATTCATCAGTTCATTGGCTCTTTTCTTCTGCTCCGCATCCACGACATCAATCATCACGCGGCTGATACTTTGCAAAACGTCAATTGCCGGATAATGGTTTTTATTCGCCAGGGCTCGCGTCAGGGTTATGTGGCCGTCCAGAATAGATCGTGCCGAATCGGATATCGGCTCATTAAAATCATCTCCCTCCACCAGAATCGTGTAAAGGCCGGTGATGCTGCCTATCCCTTCGACAATGCCGGACCTTTCCAGCAGTTTCGGCAGCAGACTGAAAACCGAAGGTGTATATCCTTTTGTTGTGGGCGGCTCACCCACGGAAAGCCCGATTTCTCTTTGCGCCATGGCAAAACGTGTCAGAGAATCCACCATCAAAAGGACATCTTTGCCCTGATCTCTGAAATATTCCGATATCGCAGTAGCGACATAAGCTGCTCTCATACGGATTAGAGGATGCATATCTGATGCCGCAACCACCACCACAGAACGCGCCAGTCCTTCTTCGCCAAGATTTTTTTCAAGAAACTCCCGGACTTCTCTGCCCCGTTCTCCAATCAGGCCGATGACATTGACATCCGCTTTGGTATTGCGGGCAATCATTCCCATCAGAACGCTTTTTCCAACCCCCGACCCGGCAAAAATGCCCATTCTCTGCCCTTTGCCACAGGTGAGCAGACTGTTTAACGCCCGAACCCCCAAGTCCATGGGCTCCTTGATGCGCCCTCTGTCCAGAGGATTGATCGGTTCGGCATAAAGCGGATATTCGTCTTCAAAAGTGAGAGGCCCCTTACCATCAATTGGATTGCCCAATCCATTAATCACTCGCCCTAAAAGTCCTTTGCCCACCCCGACATCCGCTTTGTGCCCCATGGAAAGAATCTTACAACCAGGCCCCAATCCCTGAATGCTTTCCAGCGGCATCAGCAGCACACGGCCATTTTTAAAACCGACCACTTCCGCCTCCACCGCATGCTCACTGTTGACCGGCATAATACCGCAGACTTCGCCAATAGACGCAGCCGGTCCGTGGCCTTCCACCATCAAGCCGATAATTTCACTGACCTTGCCGTTGATGCGAACTGGATTTACTCTGTTGACGATATGGTGGTATCTGGATAAATCAATATGTGCCTCGTTCATTTTTCCTCCGGATTAACCACGCATAATCGCCGACTTAATTTCTTTGAGCTGACTTTCCAGGCGGGCATCAACTTCTCCAAACAGAGTTTCCACAACCGCTCCGCCTCTTTTGACGGAAGTGTCTTCTTCAAAAACAATATTGCGAATTCCATCGAAAGACTGCAAAAAGTCCTTTTTGACTTCCATCATATAGCGGAAATCCTGTGGATTGAGCCTGACCTTCATCCCGTCTGTTTCCGTAATATTTTTCAGAGCGCTTTTCAGAACTTCGATGATCACTTCTTTACGGGTGGTCACTTCCTGATGAAGAATTCGTTCAGCGATGGCAATGGCCAGTTTGACCATCTGCTCTTCGCCTTTTTGTAGAATGTCTTTCTTGATTTGCGGAATGGTTTTTGTCGCCGCAGTAAGAACATCAAGCTTTGCGGCAATATCTTTGCTTTGCACCTGAAGACCGTCCGCGTGGCCTTTGGTATACGCTTCCTGCTGGATTTTTTTTATCTGACTTTCTGTAAGCTGAAAGATTTTTTCCGCCGGTGGCTCGTGTTTGGCAGAGGATGCCCCCCCAGCGCTTTTTCCCTTACCCGAATGGGTATCGGATGTGCCCTTTCCAGCGCCAGTCAGAGGCACGGCTTTTCCGCTGTCGATGATTTGCCCTGCCTTGATGACATGTCTCTTATACGAATCCATCCTTTTCATCTCCGCGAAGAATGACGATTTTGCCTTCCGCTTCAAGCTTCTTCGTCATTTCCACAATTTTCCGTTGACTGGATTCGACTTCCGAGATCCGAATGGGAGGCATGAGCGATATTTCTTCTTTCAGCATTTCCGCGCCACGTTTGGACATATTCCTGAATATTTTTTCTCGCTGGACTTCATCAACCATTTTCAAAGCCCGGGACAAATCTTCCGCGCTGACTTCTTTCATCAGTTCCTGCAAGGATTTGTCGTCAAGGTTCAGAACATCTTCAAAACTGAACATGAAATTGCGGATTTGTGCAGCCAGCTCCGGATCAGAGTCTTCCATGGCCGTCATAATGGCATTTTCGGTCGAACGGTTCATCCGGTTCAAGATATCGGCAATGACCTGAGCACCGCCCATTTGCTGATCTGAAGAATTTCCGGTAATCAGTTCTTTTTCGAGCGTTTTGGCGACTTCTTCAATAAATTCCCGCGGCACGCTTTTCAGGGTGGCCATGCGCTTCGTAATTTCATACTGGATCGCCGGAGAAAAATATTCCAAAACCGCCGCGGCTTTCTCCGGTTTTAAATGAACCATGATCAGAGCAATGGTCTGGGGATGCTCTGTCCGGGTAAACTCCGCCAATACCTTTGGATCAATTTCATGCAGCTTGTCGATGATTGGATTATCAAAGGCGCCGCTGCCCACCTCGGTGATCATGGTTTCCGCTTCTTGTTCTCCCAGAGCCTTGACCATCAGATTTTTCGGCGTGCCTTCACGGACGGTAATCATTCCGCCCAGGTCTTTGGCCATCGTACAAAATTCCTTGGCCACCGCGTTGACGGTTTCCGCCGGAATATTCGACACCCGGCTCATCTGCTTGCCGATACGGCGAATTTCAGACGGCTTTAAATTTTTCATGACATCGGCCGCCAGATCTTCATCCAGAGAAAGCAGTAAAATGGCCGCCTTTTCCTCACCCGTCATAAATGCCTCAAGAAATTGGATTCAAATCCATTCCGGTTATTTTATCCAGTTACGCATAATATCGGCAAACTGCTTGGCATCCGCCCTTGCCATTTCCCTGGTTAAATCCGTTTCTGTCATGGGGCGCTCCCCGCCCATAACCTGAGCCGCCTGACGGGCGTATTCGCCGGCCGCTTCACCGGCGGAAACGGTCGCCTGTACCATAGGCGAAACCGGCGCACTGCTCATCACACTTTTCAGTAAAGGCCGCAGAACAAACAAGACAATAAAGGCCATCACCGCAAAGATGCCGACGTATTTTAACACAGGCGAAAAGGTTTCAATATTTTCCTTCAGGGAAGGCGCTTCCGCTTCTTCCGTCTCCACTTTCCGAAAAGGCAAGTTCGTCACGACAACCTGATCGCCACGCTGCGCGTTAAAGCCCGCGGATTTTCTGACCAGATCCTCAAGCGATTCAATTTCCTGCTTTGTCAGGGCTTCATAAACATCTTCATTTTTTTCGTTTTTCTTATATTTTCCGTCCACTAAAACGGCAATGGATAATTTTTTGGTTTCACCAACCGGCATGACGGTTTTGCTGACCACCTTGTTAATTTCATAATTGATGATTTCATCGAGTTTTTCCTTTTTGGGATTCTCAGAAACCGCTCCTGCGGGACTGACCGCATTTTCTTTTTCCGAATTCCGCTGCGTACTTCGCACGACCTGCGCTTCCGGATCATAGGATTCTTCCGTTTTTTCCATAATGCGAAAATCCAGCTCCGCAGACACACGCACGGCGGCCTTTCCCTGCCCGACAACGTTTTCCAGCATGGTTTGAATTCTTGCGGCCAGATCTTTTTCCAAATTCCGCTGATAATCACTTTGCTGGGAGGTTAATTTGGAAAGCTTGCTGTCATTCTGCTTGGAAGAAAGAATGGCTCCGCGAGCATCCACCACCATGACGTCCTCCGGATTCATGCCTTCAATAGAACTGGCTACCAGATGAACAATGCCGTCGATTTGCGCTGGACGAAGGCTCTTACCGGATTTCAGGCGCAAGGTCACCGACGCAGTCGGCTTTTTCTGCTGTTCGGAAAATAGGGAATCCTTGGGAAGCGCAATATGTACACGACTGGACTGAATTTCTTCCAGACCATTGATGGTACGGGACAACTCCCCTTGCAGGGCGCGACGATAGTTCAGTTGCTGTTCAAACTCCGTTGCTCCCAGGGTTTTGTTATCAAATATTTCAAACCCGACTCCGCCTCCCTGCGGTAAACCGGCGGCGGCAAGCTCCATACGCAATTCGGTCACTTTATCCGCCGGAACGGAAATGGCGCCGCCCGATGATGACAATTGATAGGGAATTTTCTTTTCATTGAGCTTTCCGACAATACTGCTGGCATCCTCGTTGGACAGATTGGAAAAAAGCACCCGGTAATCCACCTGTGTCGTCATATAAAACAAAAGCCCCATGCTGGCGACAGCAACCACCAAAACCATAATGATGGAAATTTGTTTTCCGGAGCTTAAGGCTTCAAAACCCTTCCAGAATTTCGTCAGAGACTGAATCAATGCATCCATGATTTCACCAGACTAAAAGATGGCCATTTATACCGACATGCGCATAACCTCTTGATATGCATCAAGAATTTTATTACGCACCTGCATCATCACTTGAAAGGAAATCCCGGCTTTTTCCAGTGCAATCATCGCATCATGGACGGAGCTGGCATCCTCCAGCTGGACAGTGGCAATTGCCTTGTCCGCATCATTTTGCAATTTATTAATGTCTGTTATCGCATCTTTTAAAACCGAACCAAATGACGTTCCTTCCCCCGCCTTTGCACTGTCCGGTTTCTGCGGTTCTATTCCCGTCAACGGTTTCAGCGATTCAATACTGCTGCGTATGAATATATCATCTGTCATAATTTTGACTCCTATAATGATTCATCAGCTATTTGCCAATATCCATGGCTTTGACCGTCATGCTTTTCATGGCATCAAAAGCCGTGGCGTTTGCTTCATAAGCACGCGAGGCACTGATCAGTTCCGTCATTTCAAGCATCAGATTGACGTTTGGCAGCGTGACAAAGCCTTCCTGATCCGCATCAGGATGAGCAGGATCATGAATTTTACGAAATCCGTCCGCTTGTTCGGTAATTTTGTCTATCTTTACCGCACGAACCGCATCTTTCAAATTCGCATCAAATCCCTTTTCCAGCGGATCAGCAGAAAACGACAATACTTTCCTTTTATAAGGCCCGCCTTCAGGCGTGCTGGTTGTGGACAGATTAGCAATATTACTGCTGATCACGTCCATTTTTTGCCGTTGAGCCGAAAGACCGCTGCCGGTAATTTTAAATGTTGTAAAAAAATCCATTTATTTTGCCTCCGTCAATACGCTTCGCAGTCCCTTGAACTTTCTTGCCAGAAGTTCAGCCGTAAGATTATACATTAAGTGGTTTTCCGCAAGATTGGTCATCTCACGGTCGAGATCCACTTTATCATCTGAAGTGATCATTTTAAAGTCATTTTTGGAAATTTCGTCCGCCGCATTGGGAAAATGTTTCTCATCGGTGCGCGTCAGCCGAATCCTGACATCTACTGCGTTTTTGAGGTTGTCTTTGAAGACATAGTCGGAAGATTTGTAATCCTTGGTGTCCAAGTTGGCAATATTCGAAGATATTACTTTATTGCGCTCCGATCGGTAATCCATCATCGTGCCCAATAAATTGTATGTTTTTCCAAATAACCTTTCCATATTCGACTCTCCGGAAAGAATTATTTGCAATTCGCATACCAGAATTTTCAATCATCCGGCGCCAGATCCTTAATTCCGTATTCATTGAGTTTGTTGCGCATCGTCCGGACGCTAATTCCCAGTATTTTCGAGGCTTTTGTCTTATTCCAGCCTACTTTGTTCAAGGTGTCAAAAATCATGCTTTTTTCCATTTCATAAAGAGTGGTGTTTTTCTCATTGTCATTTTCCTGACGCGGCTTTTCATCTTGCTCTCCCTGCATTCTTTGCACGCTTGAAACCGCCTCTATCTTTTCCAAAAACAAATTCGGCGTCGTAATCCGCCCTTCCTGGCAAATTAAAACCGCCCGCTCCATGACGTTTTCCAGCTCCCGAACGTTTCCCGGCCAAGAATACGTCATCAGTGCTTCTTTGGCTTCCGTCGTCAAGATTGGTTCTTTCTTTTCATTGACTTCACTGTATTTTTTGATGAAATGTTCGGCAAGAAGAAGAATGTCTCCGTTTCTGCTGCGCAGGGGAGGCACAAGAACCGGAATGACATTCAACCGGTAATACAGGTCACTGCGAAAGGTTTTCTGCAGAATTCGGTTTTGTAAATCGGCGTTGGACGTGGCAATAATCCGAACATTTACCGGCACCGGCATTTTTCCCCCCAGGCGATCCACTTCCGATTCCTGAATCACACGCAACAATTTCGCCTGCAACTGGATGTCCATTTCTGATATTTCATCCAGTAAAAGCGTACCGCCATCCGCCAGCTCAAATTTGCCAATTTTTTTTACCGCAGCGCCGGTAAAGGCGCCTTTTTCGTAGCCAAACATTTCGCTTTCCAGAAGCTGTGCGGGAATGGCCGCGCAATTCACGGCAACAAAAGGCATCTGGCGCCGGTTGCTGTGGCGATACACAAAACGGGCAAATAGTTCCTTTCCCGTGCCACTTTCCCCCTGAATCAGGATGCTGGATTTACTTTTGGCCACGCTTTTGAGCATGTCCAGAATCTCCAGCATTTTCTTGTCCTGCGTAATCAGTTCTTTATGGGAACAGCCAGGTCCCTGGATATCTTCTTCACCCTGCTCCGTTTTTTGGGCGCCGGCGGCCAGAACGTTCTTAACGGCAAATTCCAGGTCATCAAGCGAAAAAGGTTTCATGATAAATTCGGAAGCTCCCTCTTTCATCGCCTCCACAGCGGTGCTGACGGTTCCATAAGCCGTGATCAATATCACGGGGGTCTGGGGCGAAATTTTCTTGACCCCTTTGAGCACATCCATACCGGTCATTTTCGGCATGCGCATATCCGTAACAACCCCTGCAAAAAGCCCCTGTCGAAATTTTTCCAGCGCGTCTATGCCGTTTTCAGCCGTCACCACATCATATCCGCAACTGCTCAAAGACTCATAAAGCGCCATTCTCATCGACGGATCATCGTCAACAATCAATAATTTTTCCGCATTTGACATTTAACTGTTCTCCCCATCCTTTTCTCTTTCCATTAATGCAGGCAGACTGACATTTACCATTGCGCCGCCTTCCCGCACATTTTCTACAAAAATGGAACCGTTGTGTTCGCTGATAATGTTGTGAACAATGGCCAGCCCCAGTCCGGAACCGTTTTCCCGGGTGCTGAAAAAAGGATCAAATATTCTGGAAATATCAGCCAAAGGAATCCCCGGCCCTGCATCCTGAAAAATGATCTCGGCAATTTTCTCATGGGGTTCCAAGAGACTTTTCGGGGAAAGACGGGTAATAATGGACAGAGTGCCGCCTTCCGGCATGGCCTGCTGCGCATTGAGAATAATATTCAGAAACACCTGCTTCATCATTTCAGCATCCGCTGAAATAAAAATTTCGCTATCCGCCAGCCTCACGTCCACCTCAATTCCCGCCTGCTCGACAATCTGCTCGGAAAATTGAATCACATCCCGAAGTACGGCATGCAAAGAAATGTTTTTCTTTTGAGGAGTCTGAAGACGCGTAAAAAGAAGCAGGTTGGATATTTTGTTATCCACGTTCTTGACGGACGAAATAATCTGATTCACCCGTTCGCGGTCTTTCCCATCGGTGAGATTTTTCAAAAGCAATGAGGCAAAAAGCTCAATGCTGCCCAGGGGATTTCGCACCTCATGGGCGATGTTGGCCGCCATCTCGCTCATAGCGGCAAATTTTTCAGTTCGCTTCGCCATCTCTTCCAGCTTCTCAATGCGCGTCATATCCCGCAAAACAAAAACATTGCCGATCACCTGTCCCGCCGGGGATTTAAAGGGAGAGCAGAAAATTTCAAGGGTTCTGCCGTGGATTTTCACCTTATGTCCGGATTCCCCTTTAAAATATTCCGACAGGTTGATGGTATGCCAGTCACCAACAGGCATCGATTCAAACAGCACACTGATGTGCTTTCCCCTGACGGATTCCTGCCGAATATCTGTAAATACTTCCGCACAGGAATTCAGCGTTGAGATCCTTCCTTCCAAATCGGTCACAATTACGCCATTGATCAGGCTTTCCAGAATATTTTGCAGATAATTTCTGGTTTCCTCTTTTTCTTCAACCGTTTTCAGAAGTTCAGTGTTTTTGTCTTCGAGCTCTTTATTCAGAGAAGCAAATCTTTCTTCCAGCCGGGCATATGCTCGTTCCAGCTCCGCCGTTGCTTTATTAAAGCTTTCAAATGATTTCTGAAGTAATGATAAATCCTGCATCGTGAAATCCTGTCGAATTATTTTTTAACCATTTCCCCGTACTTGTCCCACCACTTGGAATCCGCCGCATAGAAATCAACCACCCGGGTCCAGAATCCATCAGCGCCCGCAATGGTTTTGATCTGTGAAAATTTATTTTGGGCATCCTCTTCCTTGTTTAATTTTAAATAGGTTTTTCCAAGAAGAAATTGCGACCAGTATTTTAACTCCCCGTCCGTGGCGATTTCCAATGCTTTGCCGTACATCTCCAGACCGGTTGCCGGATTGTCGCCTCCAAGATACAAGTCCCCGATTTCATTATAGGTAATTCCCGCATGCATTTTCTGTTGATGCTCGTTAAAAAATTTCACCGCTGTCAGATAATTCTGTAACGCATGATCCTTGTCTTTTTTTTCAACAAGTGAGCGGGCATAATTGGCATAAATCTGCCCCGAATCAGAAAATCCCTGGCCGGACCGGACAACAGCGGCATAATGAACAGCAGCCGATTCGTACTGCTTTTTGCGAAACGCGATTTCAGCAAGATTTTTCTGCACACCCGCCATCAGAGGACCTTTTCTGACGGATGCCTTCGCCGCCAAGGCATTGAGCATCGTCAGCGCCTCGTCATTCTTTCCCTGAATCATCAGACCTTCGGCAATATCCAGCGATGCCGCATTAATCTCTGCCTCATTCCGGGCAACCTTTAGAAATCGGTTTAATAAAATCCCATAATCATCCATCAAACCAAGCTCTTTGAGACTGACTGCAATTTTATGGATCTGGGAATACTCGTCTGCCTGGACACCAGCCGTACCAAAAGATTTGAAGTAAATATACGCTACTGCCAGGTAATCCTTTTTTGCAAAGTATTCTTCAATCAGGGCAGCCGACACTGTTTTCAACCCCCGTGCCGCATCGGCTGATCTTTTGCTCTCCGGATACAATCGGAGAAATTCAAGATACAGATCCGCCGCTCTTCTCCCCTCTCCTTTTTTCACCCAAGCGGCGGCTTTCTGCAACATCGCCTCTTCCGGAATATCTCCGGCGGCATTCTCCAGCATCAATGCATCATACGTATCCATGGGATTTCGGTAATGAGACATAGAATTCATAAACCGAAATACTTTCAGCCCAGGATGCTCCACACCCAGAGAGGCCATGGCCAACATGCTTTGTCCCGCCTCTTTCGTTCCGGAATATTTATCAATGATCCGGCTATAAACCGCAAGCGCCGGAGATAATTGTCCGTCCTGCCGGTAGGCATCCGCCATTCGCATCATCACCTCTTTGTTTTTTTCATCATCCGGATACAGATTCACATAAAAAGAAAAAGCGGCTGCGGCCTCGTCAAATCTCCTCAACGATATTTTATGCATCCCATAATCCAAAACAAGTTCCTTGGGCATTTCCGTTAAATCAGGCCATTGCTTGCGAGAATCCCGAAACCAGATTTCGGCATTTGCCGATTGCTTTGCCTTGTAAAAGGAATGAGCAATTAAATAAAATGATTTTTTCGCATAGGCTTTTCCTCGATATTTCAACTGGTATCGAATCAAGGCTTCTGCTGCTTCGTTATATTTTCCATCGGTGTAATAGATTTCGCCGATTTTAAAATATGCCTCCGGAACGAAAGGCGCGCCTGGATATTTCGCAATCAGGTTTTTATAATTCTGAATGGCTTCCGGATAATACTTCAGGTGTTCATAGGTTTTGGCCAGACGGTAATAGGTAAGAGCATTCTCCGGAAGCGGATCGGGAAAACTTTTCAGCGTGTTCTTATAAAATTCCGCTGCAACCAGCAAATCATGTTTGCTGCCCGCTCTCCCCAGCCAGTAGTGACAGTCGGCCATATGACGAAGCGCGCGTTGCCCCCATTCCTTTGATGTGTCCTTCCTGGAAATAAATTCCTTGAAGGTGACCAGAGCCTGAACATATTTTCTTTCTTTCAATTCGGTCAACGCTTTGTTGTAAATCGGCGAGTCCGAAACAGGTTCACGGATATCTCTTTCATCCGGTTCCTGAAAGACCTCTTCATGAGTTACATCGACTTTATCCAATTTAGGCGGCATCGGCATGAGTTTCCGATTGCCCATGATCAGTTCTTTAAAAGCCTCCTTTTTTCCACGGTCGATCGATTTCGGGCGTACCGGAGCCGGCGCCTTTTCTTTTTTGACAGCCGGCTGAACGGAAGAAGATTTCGTCTTTTTCTGACCGGACACGTCTGAAGCCGCGACGTCAATTTGACTTTTCATGCCGGCGAGACGATGAATAAATACCTGATCAATTTGTGCTTTTTTCTTCATGTCTTGCGCCAACTGCAACGCCTTTTGCCGGCTGGGAAATTTTCCGACATAAACCCGGTGCCATTTACCCGTTCCTGGAACCTGGGCATCCACTACAAAAGCGTCATACCCCTGCGCACGAAGCCGGTTTTGATCCTTTTGGGCCTGATCAGACGTTTTAAAAGACGCCGTATGAACGGAATATACTTCTGCGCCGCTTGTCTGCACAAAGGCGGCAGACAGCAACAATAATAAAATGAGAACTATTGTTTTATTCAACCATTTCATTTCATATTCCATGTTCAAGGTCTCAGGAAAACCTTTTTCCTTTTACAATGCATTTTGCATACCAAATTATTAATAAAAAAACAGACCAGATTGAATAAAAAAATGGCACCGTTTGGCAATTTACCATATATCCTGCGGGAAAACAGTCAGAGGGTTAGTCAAATTATTGACGATATGAAAAAATTTATCCTTCTTCAGAAAATGCCGATAGCCATTTGCGGGCCCAGATCCGGCCGGCAACAGACTGCGTTATGTGGCATGAATATTGCTTTTAAATAGGAATATCTTGAGGAGATTCTTATGAACGAGAAAGATACAGAATTTACCGATGACAAAAGAGAGTATTCCCGGGTCGATGCCTGTGTGCCGCTTGAATGTAAAAAAGTCCAGCGCGAACATCGTGACACGGTTCGCTGCCGGATGGCTGGAGAATCAGTTCTTGCCGAATTCAAGTCTCTGCCGAACCCCGAGGATCAGCTCATCGCGCTGTGGCTTCAGTCCATCAACGCCAAACTCAACGAAATCATCAGGATGATGACTCTCCAGCATGAAGGGTTTAATTGTTTGAGCATGACCAAAATTAATATTGGTGGAGGAGGCATGAGCTTTCATGCCGCCCAGCGCTTTTTCACCGGAGATATTCTTGAACTGAAATTGATGCTGGGACTTCACCCTCCGCTTGCGCTTTTTTTATATGGAGAAGTGGTTGATGCGTCCCCTCCTCATCCGGAGTTTAATACATCCATCCAGTTCATTAATCTTGATGAAGTGATCCGTGGTGAAATCATTCGTTTTGTATTTGAAACTGAAAGGGAAATTCTGCGGGAAAGAAGGAGGTAGCATCCTGAAATCATGATTGCGATTATCGGTTTTGTCATTGTTACAGCCTGCGTCATCGGCGGTTATATTCTGGAAGGAGGCAATCTTTCCGTGCTCTTTCAGCCCGTGGAACTGCTGATTATCTGCGGCGCGGCAGCCGGGGGGTTTATTATCGCTTCCCCCATGAAAGTCATCAAGGCAACCGGCTCTTCGGTTGCGCGCATTTTTTCCAACAAGCCAAAGACCAAGCAGGATTACATTGATCTTTTATTGATGATTAATGGCGTTTTTTACAAAATACGCCAGCAGGGTCTGGTTTCCATTGAGTCGGATGTCGATGCACCCGAGCAAAGTCCTCTTTTTTCATCTTATCCCGAGATTCTCAAAAATCATGCAGCCATTAACCTGATGACAGACACCTTGCGAACGGTGATGACCACAACCATTGCACCGCATGAACTGGAAGCCTTGATTGATCAGGAGCTGGAAGCCCATCACGAAGAAGCTATGGCGCCCGCCCACAGTGTCAGTACTGTGGCAGACGGTCTACCGGGACTGGGCATAGTCGCCGCCGTAATGGGCGTTGTGTTAACCATGGGCAAGATTAAAGAACCCCCGGAAGTGTTGGGCGCGAGTATCGGCGCGGCTCTGGTCGGAACCTTCACCGGTGTTTTGCTGTGCTATGGTTATGTGGGCCCCATGGCAAAAAATATGGAGTTCATCGCCAATGAAGACTTACAGTACCTGAATGTCATCAAGGTGGCGCTTTTATCTTTCATCGGCGGCGGCGCCGCGCCAAAGGTGGCCGTAGAATTCGGCCGTCGGGTTGTCCCGTCGGAAGCCAAACCTTCCTTTGTGGAAATCGAGGATGCCATCAGATCGGCCAAAAAGTAAAAAAACCTTACAATAAACGGATAAGCGACTTCTTATGGAAGACGGGCATAAACAAATCATCATCAAGAAGGTGAAAAAAAAGCAGGCGGGGGGGGCTCACGGCGGTTCCTGGAAAGTCGCCTATGCGGATTTTGTCACTGCGATGATGGCTTTTTTTCTTTTACTGTGGCTTTTGAGCATGGTATCCGATGAAAAAAGAATCGCGCTTTCCGAATATTTCAGCCAATACAGCATTTTCCAGCAAAGCGGAACATCCGCAGTGGCAACAAAAGGCGCCAAGAAAATGGATCCACATCTCGTTGTGGATCTGGAGGATTCTCCCAAGGAAATGCGCAGCGTCTCTTCCCAGGGAAAAGGTTGTGATTCCTTCATCAAAAGAAGCAAACGAACCGTAACCGCCAACGATGAAGAAATCGTAAAAAAAATCCGTTCGTCGGTTGACGACAAAATGGCGGGCATCCGGGATCAAATTCTTGTCGATGTCATTGAAGGCGGTATCCGTATTCAGATCATTGATACGGAAGGTTCCATGATGTTTCCGTCGGGATCAGCACAACCCACAGCCAAGGCGATGGAAGTATTGAGGCTTGTGGCGGAAAATATCCATGAGATTCCGGGAAGAATCGTCGTGGAAGGGCATACGGACGCATCCCCTTATAAGGAAGGACAACTCACCAACTGGGAATTATCCACATCCCGTGCTTCCGCTGCTCGCCTGGCTCTGGAAAGATTTGGAACAGACCCCAAACGAATCGCCCGGGTTGTCGGTTATGCCGACCAGGAGTTGCTTCTGCCTCTGGATCCGCTTGATCAACGCAACCGCAGGATCAGCGTCATTATTCTTCAGTCACAAGAATAAGCTATTCAGTAAGACAAACATCCACAACAAACGTGCCTTCATCAATTTCAAAGGGAATGATTAAACTTGGTCCACCTTTGACATGGGTAATGGAATGATTTTTTCCGTAAACAATGGTTGGAATAGCGGCTTGTATATAAAAGCCATCGGCTTCCAGATTTTTTCGGGCCACTCCAGATATCATATTGGTAATCTCGCCGACCGCATCCTTGATGTCACTATTGATGCTGGTAATATTTTCGCCAAGCATATTGGAAACAATTTTCAGAATCGCTGATTCACTAAAGCTCAACGCGAGCGATCCCGTTGCAGAACCTGTCAACCCGATAATACCGGAAATGTCGCCCTTGGCAAGACTGTCCATTTTTAAATATGGTTTCCCCGCACGTGGTTCAACAAAAGCCATGGTCTTCAACACACTGATGCTTCCTTCTAAAAAAGGATTAATAAATTTAACGTTCATGCTTTCCTTTCCTGAATCTTCAATCGAGAGAATGTCATTATTTATTAATGCTTTCCATGATTTTCTTAATCTTTTCGTTTAACACTTCCGCTGTAAAAGGCTTGACGATATAATTATTGACTCCCGCTTTGACCGCCGCCACCACATTATCCTGAAGCGCCTCGGCCGTAACCATCAAGAAGGGAGTTTTCGCCAGATCCGCATCGGCACGCACAGCCTTTAGCAATTCAAGCCCCGTCATGTTCGGCATGTTCCAATCGGAAACCACAACATCAATTTTTTGAGATTTCAAAACCTTAAGAGCCATGACGCCATCTTCCGCTTCGACAATATCTTCATAGCCGGACTGCTTTAAAAGATTGCGAACCACTTTTCGCATGGTGGCAAAATCGTCAACAATCAAAACTTTAATATTTTTTTCATTCATAATTTCCCTCGCTATGTAATTCTATGATATCCTGAATACGTAAATCTGGTTACCGTTCCTCGGCCAATTCAAAAAGTCCTTCTGTATCAATAATCAGGCCGATTCGGCCGTCGCCCAAAATGGCGCCGCCAGCCAAACCTTTAATATTCTTCAATCCTTCTCCAAGACTTTTCACGACAACTTCTGCTTTGGAGACAATTTTATCCACCATGAGACATCTTGATCCGCTTTCACTGTCAACCACCACTACAATGGCATCCCATGGATTCTTATGTTCCGGATCAATATCGAACAGTTCGTACATGCGAATCAAGGGCATCAGTTGTCCCATTGCATTGATCATTTCGCCTTTGCCCACAACACTCGTATAGCTTTCCCGAGTCGGACGCAAGGCCTGACGAATAGAGGTTGTGGGCAGAATGTAGCTTTCGGAACCCACTTTGACAATCATGCCGTCAATAATCGCCAGCGTCAAGGGAAAACGCGTAATAAACGTCGTCCCTTCACCAATTGCGCTTTCTATTTCAATTTTGCCGCGCATTTTTTCCACAGCTCGCTTGACCACGTCCATGCCTACGCCGCGACCGGACACATCCGTCACTTTTGCTGCCGTGGACAAACCCGGCATAAAGATCATTTTATAGATTTCCTGGTCGGTAAGGTTTTCTTCAGAGGAAATCAGACCGGATTTTATCGCTTTACTGAGAATTTTCTGTTTATCCAGTCCTTTGCCGTCATCCGCAATTTCTATGACAATGTTGCCTCCGCGATGATACGCTTTCAGAGTGATCAGGCCCCTTTCCGGCTTACCCGCCTTGACTCTCTCTGCAGGCATCTCCAGGCCGTGATCAACGGAGTTACGGATCATATGTACCAGCGGATTGTATATTTCATCAACCATGTTCCGGTCAATTTCCGTGTCTTCACCAACCAGATCTACCGAAACATTCTTCCCCGTCGTTTTGGCCAAATCACGCACCAGTCGCGTCAACCGCTGAAACGTCTGCTTGATGGGAATCATCCTGAGACTAGTTGAAACCCGCTGCAATGATGATGTGATTCGAAAGAATTGAGAAAGATCGCGTGTTAAACGTTTATCGGCATTCGCCATTTCTTTGATATCCTGCGAAATCATGGACTGGGTAATGACCAACTCGCCGACCATATCGATTAAATCGTCCAGTTTGGTCGTATCCACGCGTATGGTTGTCAAATCCGTTACCTGCTCAACCTGTTTGCGCAGCGCCTGGGAAATCTGCTTGGGCTTGACAACGCCTTCTTCTATCAAGGCCTGACCGATTTTCTTTTCCGGAGAATCTCCTTTTGCTTTCAGTGTTTTCTCCAGTTTTTCCTGGGAAATAATTCCTTCATCCACCAGAATTTCGCCGATTTTCTTTGTACCGGCTTCCATTTCGAGGCCCTGTTCCAGCCTGTGAATTCTGGCCTCCAGAGCAGGAATATCCAAAGCCGGCGACTTGGAAATGGCTTTCCCCTCCAACACATCCCGCAGTTGACCAATCAACGTTTTCAGTGCATCCGCCCCGTCAAGAATGACGTCAATCAGAGATGGGGTAACAGAAATTTCACCATTTCTTGTTTTATCCAGGAGACTTTCCAGATTGTGCGCCAGCGACCGAATTCTCTCCAAATTCAAAAAGCTGGCAACTCCCTTAATCGAGTGGAATGGGCGGAAAATCGCGTTGATATAATCCTTATTTTCCGGCTCATTTTCCAAATTCAGAATATTAACTTCAATTTCCTCAATATATTCAAGACCTTCCGTAATAAAATCCCGAGTCAGTGCTTCATCTTGAATTTCAAAGGTCTCGACGCTTTCTGATGAAGTATCCGAAGTCACGTCCACGATTTTTTCCGCAGCCGGTTCATCGGCAACGATGGGGGCCGTCAAGCCGGCAACCGATCCGGCTTTCGTGAGAAATTCCTGAATGCTGCCGTCATAGCGGCCGGTATTGCTGAAACTGTCGGCAATTTCCTGCATGATGTGAATTCCTTCTTCAAACACCTTTGCAGCGCTGTCCTTATCGTCAATCTGATCCAGAATCGTTTTTTCCAGAATCTGACTCAATCCCACAGTACAGCTTTTCACCAGGATGACTTGTTGCTTTTTTGCCTCGTCCGCAATCAATTCCAGCTGATTGAGAAGTTTTCCGGCCAGGGGAATATCAATTTCCCTGCTATCCTTAAAAAGATATTCTTGAGCCAAATCGTTCAACAATTTCAATAAATTACTATAATCCATGTTCACACCATATTAATGATTTCTTCAGCAACCCTGTCAATGGAAACTACTTTATCCGCCGCGCCCAGCTTTATGGCTTCCTTGGGCATACCAAACACTACGCAAGAATTTTCATCCTGCGCAATCGTACTTGCTCCCGCCTTCTTCATTTCCAGTAACCCTTCCGCACCATCCGCTCCCATGCCGGTTAAGATTACGCCGATAGCATTGGCTCCAGCATATTTCGCCGTTGATTTAAACAGTACGTCAACCGCCGGTCTCTGATGATGAACCATCGGCCCTGTTTTCACTTCCACATAATATCTGGCTCCACTTCGCCGCAGAATCATATGAAAATTGCCTGGCGCCAGAAGAGCGGTTCCCGGCGACACAGAATCGTTGTCTTCCGCTTCCTTGACCGATATTTGTGAAAGGCTATTCAATCGAGAGGCAAACGCTGTTGTAAAATTGGCCGGCATATGCTGCACAATGACAATTCCAGGAGAATTGGGGGGCATTTTGGTCAACACGGTTTTCAAGGCTTCCGTACCGCCGGTTGACGCACCAATAGCAATGACTTTATTGGAAGTTTGCGCCAGCGCATGAATTGGAGTAATCGCTGACGAAGTCTCTTCTGACGTTCCCGTTCTCTTGACAATTCGGGCATGGGACGCCGCACGAATCTTTTCCGCCAACTGGGCAGACATATCGCCAACACTATACGCCGTGCCCGGTTTAGCAATCACATCAACCGCCCCGATATCCATGGCCTCCAAGGTTAATTTTCCGCCTTGGGGAGTCAGGGAGCTGACAATAATAGTCGGCAAAGGAAAATACTTCATCAGCTTTTTTAAAAAAGTGAGTCCATCCATGCGGGGCATTTCAATGTCCAACGTGATGACATCCGGTTTCAGCGTGACGATTTTTTCCCTTGCGACATAGGGATCCGGCGCCACGCCAACCACCGAGATATCGGGATATTTCGAAAGCTCTTCCGAAAATATTTTCCGAACAACGGCGGAATCATCAACAATGAGAACCTTGATTTTGTTCACTTTTTATTCCATTTTACCTTTACGGGCTTCGGTATTTTTTCCCTTTTACCAAACAACATCCTGCTGATCTTTATGCTTCAAGATTCAGAGTGACCCCCATAAACTGCTCATCGGAATCAAACGACAGACTTAACGTTGCTTCGCTATCTTTTACAAACTGACCGGTTCCTTTCTCAAAGTCCGGAATGGATAGATCAAAAACCTGGGACGGTTCCAATTTATTCAGAAAACTGCCCGCAATCATATTGATGGCTTCCTTGGCACAATCTTCGATGGTCTGGTCCGTAATTTCCGACGGTTCTATGCTGAGCATGTTCTGCGCCATAATATCGACAATTCCCCGCGATAGATACGCTTTGATCTCTCCTTTCATGACGCCGGTAAACTTGATAGATGTCACCATATCATATTGAATGTCTTCGTCCAGAGGCTCAAGAAAAACAAAGAACATCTTTTCGAATACATTAAAAATCGAGGTCATCATCGTTTCTTGAATCTTCTTCATACTGACCATCATCGCCAACTCCTATCACGTTATATAAAACCTTTTTGATTTCTTCCGGCAAAAAAGGTTTTTTAATAAAACCCTTTGCCCCGCGCGCAAAGGCTTCCTGCATGCGTTGCTCGGAACCTTCTGTGGTGATCATGATGACCGGTATTTCTTTCAAGGTCTCATTCTTGGAAAGTTGATCCAATAATTCCAGGCCGCTGACTTCCGGCATGTTAATGTCGGATATAATCACATCCACCCAGTTGTCGGCCAGCAACTCCATCGCTTGCCGTCCATTTCCCGCTTCCAGACAAGAGTCCATCTTAAAACCGGAAATCGTCACAATTTTTTTGATAACCGCTCGCATGGAATTGGAATCATCGACAATCAATACATTAAATGACATAATGTCACCTTTCCAGATAATAGACTGACTACACTATGCTGACGATATCTCTGGCATTACTCAGATCATCGGACAGCAGAACCATACTTTTCTCCAGATCTCGCATCTTTAAATTAAACTTTTTCAAAAGCTCGCTTACGGCACGCTGTGCGAGTCCTTCCACCGCGCTGCCAATGCCCATCATTAAACAGGCCTCATCCGCCATGTAAACGATCCAGGGCATAATCTTGTCTTCTTTCGCCAGCAGATCCGGACGATGATGAAACGATATGGCATCCCGTATTTCAATCGGAAAATTCCAGTGCTCGGCGATTTTCCCTCCCAGATCCGCGTGATTAATCCCCAGCACAAGCTCCTCCGCTTCAAGAAACGACATTTTCTGAGAAACCAGCATGGATATTTTTCTCATTTGTTCCTGAACAAATTCTCCCATGATGATCTTTCCCACATCATGTAAAAGAGCAGCCGTGTATAGCGTCGTATCTTCTTCGCCGGTAATTTTTCTGGATAAAATCTGCGACATCAAAGCCACCGCCACGGAATGCTCCCACAAATCCGTGGCCTTGTCGAAGTAACCGGAAGAACCTTTTTTATAGTATTTTGAAATACCGGCCGTCTGAATCGCTCGCAACAGGTTTTTCTGCCCCAAATACATCACGGCTTCGGAAATATTGCTGATTTTATGTGTAGCGCCGAAATACGACGAATTCGCCATCTTCAGAATATTGGCAGTAATCGACGGATCATATTTAATGACATTGGAAACCTCCGCCACCGAAAAGTCGGGACGGCTGAGCAATTGAGAAACTTTATTGCCTGTTGCGGGAAACGCCGGTATGGCATCGATGGATTTCAGAATGCGGTTGACGATTCTCATAGTTCCTTCATTTCACCTCCAGAGGTTCGAACAAATATTTTGCCGTTTGCCATTTCCAGACGAACCGTGCGATTATGATTGGCGCCTGTGTCTTCAGCGGCAATCATCACATTATTTTTCCAGAATATTTTTCTCAACGCCATGATATTTTTCTGACCAATACGGAAAAAATTGGTATCATCCAGAATGCTCGCTCCTCCCGCCACCTTGACAATCATGCGTTTTTTATCGGCTCCCATCGCATAGCAACCCTTGAAAAGTTTTGGAATGCCGGTATCGGCAAACATGGCAGGGTTGTCTTTCGCTTTTTTTTCATCAAGCGTGGAATCCGGCAGCATGTAGTGAAGCAGACCACCGACTCTGGCCACCGGGTCATACACTGCAACACCGATGCAGGACCCCAAAGCGTAAGTGATGATAACGTCATTCGGATTGTTACTGATCTTGATATCGGATATCCCAACAATTAAATCGCTCATGATTTTCTATAAACACTCGGTTCAACGTAGTTAAAATGATGTTTTAAACCGGTTAAACTTTCCGAATGGCCGACGAAAAAATAACCGCCACTTTTCAAGGAATCGTAGAATTTGTTCACCAAAACATTTTGTGTTTGCTTGTCAAAATAGATCATCACATTCCGGCAGAAGATTGTATCAAAATGATTTTGCGCAGGAAAACGTTCCATCAGGTTGAACCGCTGAAAAGTGATCAATTTTTTTAGGTCATTTTTGATACGCACATATCCGGCGGATTTCCCCGTTCCAATTTGAAAATATTTTTTCAATAGTGGTTGGGCTATGCCTTTGGTTCTTTCATGCGCATAAATGCCGCTTTCTGCAATTTTTAAGACTTTCGTGGAAATATCCGTTGCCAGAATGGACACGTCCAAGGGCATGTACCCCACAGTCTCGGCAAACGTAATGGCCAGCGTATAGGGTTCTTCTCCTGTCGAGCATCCGGCAGACCATATTCTGAATGTATTTCTGCAGGATCGGCTCCCTGGTTTATCATCCGATGACAGGATGATGTGCCGCAGTCTGGCGAAATGACTCTCCTCACGGAAAAAAGACGTCAGATTGGTCGAAATGGAGTCAATCATGGAAATGAGCTCTTCCGTACCTTCTTCCGTCGTAACGTAATTATAGTAATCCGTGAAAGATTTGTAATTGCCGGCTCGCAGGCGCTTTCCCAGACGCGCTTTTACCAGCTCTTTTTTGCCTTCATGCAGGTAAATGCCGCACTGTTCATAAACAAGACGGCTGATTTTATCAAAGTCACTGTTTTTTAACTCAAAAGTGCCTACCGACATGAATAATTACACTTGCTCCATCAAATTTCCTGATAAAAAAACTTTGCCGTATATCTCATACCTTGCACATTGAAACAACGGATATTTAAAAAATTTTATAATATTCGTTTATCACATGCAATAAATTTGTGTCAATGGATGTTTATTTTTTGACACATTTGCCATTTTCATGTTGTTTTTTGCGCTCTTTTCATTTAAAATAATTAATATTTATGGAAATCAACGCGCTATTAAGCCGATTCAGGACATCCTATGAATAACGGAAAAGTTTTTTTTGCCGATCATCCCGGCTCTAACCCAGAGCCCCCTGCAGATACAGTTCCCGAACAAGGCCATGAAATCCAATCCATCCGAAATGGTCGCAACGAATCCTTCAAAGAAGAAGAAAAACATGCGGAACAGGTTTTTGACACAATGATCGGATGCAGTGAAGTCATGAAAAAAGTTTTTAAAATGATCAAAAAAGTATCTGCTTCCGAAAGTACGGTGCTGATCACCGGAGAGAGCGGCACCGGTAAAGAACTGGTTGCACAGGCAATCCATGCCCACAGTCCAAGAAGTCATCAGCCACTGATTCCGGTAAATTGTGGCGCTATTCCGGAAGACCTGCTGGAAAGCGAATTATTCGGTCATGAAAAAGGAGCATTTACCGGCGCTATTCGCAGCCGTTTGGGAAGATTTGAACTGGCTCAAAGCGGTACGATTTTCCTGGACGAAATCGGCGATATGAGCCCGGCTCTTCAGGTCAAACTTTTGCGGGTCATCCAGGAAAAGCAGTTTGAACGGATCGGCGGAGTCAAAACCATCAGTGCCGATGTCCGCATTATCACTGCCACCAACCAGAATCTGGAACAGGCTGTGCAGGAAAAAAGATTCCGAGAGGATCTTTTCTATCGCATCAATGTCATCCCCATCCATCTCCCCCCACTTCGGGAACGCGGTTCCGACATCATGATGCTCGCCGAATACTTCCTTAATTATTTTAATAATATAAAAAACAAGGACGTCCAACGCATCTCCAAAGACGCCGCCAGTCATCTTTTGCGCTATTCCTGGCCGGGCAATGTTCGTGAATTGCAGAACCTGATGGAAATGCTGGTCGTCATGAAAGAAGAAGGAAACATTGATCCGGAGGACTTGCCGGCAAAAATCCGCAACGCGCCTCCTGATGATCATTTAAGCGCCGCAATTCCGGTTTTTTCTGAAGAAGGCATCGACTTTAACGAACAGGTCAACCGCTTGGAAAGAGAGTTGCTGCTGAAAGCGCTGAAAATGAGCGGTGGCGTGAAAAACCGCGCCGCTAAACTTTTAAACCTCAACCGAACCACACTCGTAGAAAAGCTAAAGCGATTAAATATTGCAGACGACGGGATTGATTAAACCTTGCTTGGCTCATCGTCCCTTTGCTGCCGGAAAATGTCATACCGATCCCAAAATCGCTGGTTAGGCTGAAATCCCTGAGGGTCAGATGAAAGCTCCGGCCAAATTCTTTTCACAAAATACATCTCGACGGTTCCCTTATTTTTCGCCATAATTTTTCCGCGGGGTTCTGTTTCAAAAAAATCCCTGATGCGGAGATACGTGGATTGGGAAACATTCACGCGACCCTTTTCGCAGGAAGATTCCATCCTGCTGGCCAGATTGACCGAATCCCCCCAGACATCATAAACAAATTTTTTTTCACCGACAACGCCGGCCATCAGCGCCCCAGTGTTGATGCCGATGCGAATTTCAAATATCGGCCGTCCATTCCGGGTTTTGGCCTGGTTAATTTCTTCCACAAAAGCCTGAATCTCCAGAGCTCCCAAAACCGCATCGATCTCATGGGTGTTATTCACAATGGGAACACCGCCGGCATACATGTAGGAATCCCCTATCGTTTTTAGCTTTTCCAGGCCATACTTATCCATCACGCGATCAAAATGGGAAAAAACCTCATCAAGTTCACTGACGAGCTGATCGGGAGATAATTTTTCGGTAATCGTTGTAAAACCGACAAAATCCGTAAAAACAATAGTTGCCGATGAATAAAACACAGGTTTGACGTATCCATACTCCTTGAGTTCCTGAGCCACCGGCGGAGGCAAAATATTTAACAACAGCTTGTCAATTTTCTCTTTATCGGACTTTAATTCCAGGCTTTGCCTTTCAATTTTTTTTGATTTCAACCAGCTGGTGTAACGGGTGTCATGCAACATAAAAATAAACGAGATGGAGACAAACGTTGCGCTGGTCAAATCAAGAAAACTGTAACGGGAATTGAAATCATCCAGGGATATGCCCGTACAGCAGCCCGTAATCAAAAAAGTCAACAGCGAAGAGGCAACCACCAACAACGCCGCCCGCCTGTCAACGGGCACAACGGCCATCAGGGTCAGAATAAAAATATATCCTCCCATATACACGGGATCGGCCTTGGTCAAAGCAGTCAAAAAACCACATGAAATTGCAAGATAAGCGCCAATCACCACAAGAAACAGCATATGACTTTCAGGAAACCGCCTGGTCAGATATAAAATTAAAACGATCAGACTGATGAGGGACAACCCGATGCGAATATAAGGAATGAACGGTTGTTCCGGGTGCAGATGGCAATCCAGTGGTATGTAAGAAAGCCAGGCGACCATCGTAATTAGACAGACAAAGAAAAGAATCCGGCCGCATCGTTCGTTTAATTCTTCAGCAAATGTTTGTTGCTGCAAACTGCTTTCAAGGTCATAAGCGGTAAAAGCGCGAATGGATTCGATGATGTTTTTTACAACAGACATCTTGCCCTTCTTTCAGTCTTCTTCACCGAAAAACCAAAACACTTCCCGGCAGGCAAAGTCTAAACGCCACAAGCATTTGAGAAATTGTCCTTTTTTAAGAATTACGCCTTGTTATATTCAGCAAAAATCATGGTAAATACCGCACGTCCCTGAGTTGCGGAACGAAGATCCGTAGAGTAACCAAACATGGCTCTGAGCGGCACATTGGCCTTGACTTCCGTCACCGGCCCTTTGGGATTGACAGCCAAAACTTCACCGCGTCGGGCATGAATATCCCCGATTACATCGCCCACAAACTCACCGGGAGTAATCACATCCACCGTCATAATGGGTTCCAGCATGACCGGATCCGCCGCACGGCAACCGTCGCGAAAAGCCGTAGCGGCAGCGATTCTGTAACCCTGTGCAGAGGATTCCCCCTCTCGATAGCCCCCGCCGATCAGCCTGACCTCTACATCAACAACCGGATAACTGTTCAAGACACCGCTCATCATCGCCTCACGAAGACTTTCTTCAATGGCTTCATGATACTCCACAGGAATGTTTTCAGAGGAAAGCAAATTGTCAATCCGGTTGCCCGAACCTCGTTTACCCGGCACCAATGCGATACGTACCTGGCCGTGATGCTTTTTTTCACCCAGCTCTTTTTCAAAAGTACTTTCGATTTCAAAAGGCTTCTGAATGGTTTCGCGGTAAACTACACGCGGACGACCGACATTCACGCGCGCATTGAATTCACGCTTGAGACGGTCCACGATAATTTCCAGATGAAGCTCACCCATTCCGGAAATCACCGTTTGCGCAGTTTCATCTTCATATTTGACACGTAAGGTTGGATCTTCATCGGTAAGTTTGACAAGCGCCTGAGCCAGCTTTTCCTGATCAGCCGGAGTCTTGGCCTCGATTGCCTGACTGATCACCGGTTCGTAAAATTCCATTTGTTCCAGCATAATCGGATGCGCTTCATCACATAGCGTATCACCGGTCGTTGTTTCCTTCAGCCCCAACGCCGCAACCAGTTCCCCCGCAGAAGCCTTTTCAATTCTTTCCCGCTTATTGGAGTGCATCTGCAAAAGCCGGGCAATTTTTTCTTTTTTCTTTTTTACAACATTGTAAACCTCTCCATTGGCAGTAATCTGTCCGGAATAAATGCGCAGATACGTGAGTTTTCGCCCCTCATCCATCTGGATTTTAAATGCCAGTGCGGCAAAAGGTTCTTTGTCCGAACTGCAACGCATTTCTTCCTCTTTGGTCTTTGGATTAACGCCTTTAACGGGTGGAACGTCTTCAGGAGAAGGCAGATAACTCACCACGGCATCCAGCATCGGCTGAATGCCTTTATTGCGAAGCGCCGTGCCGCACACAACCGGCACGATTTTGAGAGCGATCGTCGCTTTGCGCAGTGCATCAGATATTTGCGTCACAGAAAGTTTTTCACCGGCCAGATAAAGCTCCGCCAATTCGTCATCATAATCCGCCAGCGTCTCGATCATTTTTTCCCGTTCATCCTCGGCAGCATCAGCAAACTCCTCCGGTATTTCAATCGCATGAAACTCAACGCCTTGGGAAGCCTCATCCCAAATCAACATTTTGGACTGAATCAAATCAATCACGCCGTGGAAGGTATCCGCACTGCCTACCGGAATTTGCACAGGCACAGGAATAGACCGGAAACGCTCTCTCATCATTTTGACAACGTGAAAAAAGTCCGCACCGACACGGTCCATCTTGTTGACAAAGGCAATCTTGGGAACGCTGTATTTATCGGCCTGATGCCAGACGGTTTCGGACTGCGGCTCGACACCGGCTACCGCACAGAAAACCACCACGGCGCCGTCCAGAACACGCAGCGATCGTTCCACCTCAATCGTAAAATCAACGTGTCCAGGCGTATCAATGATGTGAATTTCGGAGTTTTTCCAGGCGCAAGTGGTCACCGCAGAGGTAATGGTTATTCCTCTTTCCTGCTCTTGCGGCATCCAGTCCATCACGGCTTCTCCGTCATGGACTTCACCCATTTTATGGGATTTTCCGGTATAAAAAAGGATTCTCTCACTGACCGTCGTTTTTCCCGCATCGATATGAGCCACAATACCGATATTTCTCACGCGTGACATTTTGGATTTCGGCGCCATAAATAAATCAGTTTTTCTCCTCTTTTACCGGCGCATAAAGATCGGGATCAGGCAAAAAAACACCCGTCGTTGAGATATGGCCTTTAATGGACAACAGTTTTTTACCTTCAACCAGCAGTTTCACTGCCTTCACATCAGGTACATTGGCCGCAAGTGTATTGGTCAGAGAATAGATAGTCGCCATTTCCGCCGCTGAACCACCCGGATGCAGCTTTGTTAAGTTTTCACTGAAGCTGACCTGCAAAACCCCGTCCGGATCTAACTTCACATCTCGAAGCGACACTTTGGCGGGAAAAGTATTTACCTTGCCGGTCTTGGAACCCTCCAAGAGAGTTTTGATGAGTTCTTTGGCCTGATCCACCGCGTTTTCTTCCTGGTAAATATACCTCTTTTCAGGAACCAGAAAACGCTCCTGAGGATCTGAAAAATATATTTCGACGGGAATTTTAGGTTTCTTTTTCAAAGCTTCCGTATCCACGGGAGGAAAGATCGCATCAAACAACATGACAAAAAAAATAACCAGTATGATGACGACGCCGCCAAGAATGGCAACCAGATAGGCAATCCGTGTTGTTTTCTTTCTCTGCCGGTCCTTAAAATTTTCTGACCGGCGCAGCTTTTTGGTGGACATAAAAGGAACTCCTTCTGGGCAAAAAACTGCGACAATCTAGGGTATTTTTCTTTGACTGTCAAGCACAAGAAGCTTCCCATAATCCACCACCAACTTTCAGATGATCGGGTTTCGTGATTTTTTCGGGCCACTTTGCCGGGTGTCACAGGGTGCGCGAACCGGTTAGTTGCTCAAAAATGATGTAGCGCCATCAAGTGGACATCAATTTACCCAAAATGCTTGTTTACTGGTCACAGCTTTGCCCCTACTCGAAAATATGCTTCAAAATTCCACCACTAAAACACCTCTTATCTAATAATTACAAGGAATTGTCACCCAGTCGCGGAAAACCGCCGGCAGGTGCAAAAAAGCCCGCCATCGCCAACGCAATGCCAGCAGACCGCCTCCGACAACAAAGGCAATAAACAAAAAATGAACAATCATCACTGTATCGGCAAAAATAAGATACACCTTGCCTCCTGATTCATGCATCTTTTGAAGCCTTTTCTCCTTTGCGATTTCCATATTATCATTTGGGATAATTCGCACAGGTTGAATCGGAATTTCCAGAATTTCCACCCAATTCCCTGCTTGACTGCAAAATGCCGGGAAACGATTAAACTATTGACATGGAATGTCGTTCCGTTATAAATCGCCTCAAAGTTCAAGGTAAAATTCTTCTGGAGATAGCAATGTTGTCCTTTAAGAATATTTTGTATGCTATCGATTTGGATGAGAATAAAAGCACATCCATTCTTCTGGCCATGGAATTTGCCCAAATGTTTCAAAGCCGCCTGCACATTGTGTATGTCAACGATCCGCAGGCAGGTTATCGCCATCCGACAGACCGCGAGGATGCGATTGCCCTGAAAGTTCACTCAGTGGTTCCGGAAACCCTGCTCAGCGACATTGAAGTAATTTATGCAAGCGTCAAGGGAAACGTCGCGGAGGAAATTATCCGGTATGCGGAAGAGCAGAAAATCGACCTGATTATCGCCGGACACAAACACCGCAGTAAACTGTATTCATCGCTATTTGACAGCACGGATGTCAATATCATTGACACTGCCTTGAAAACGCCTGTTCTGGTGATTCCGGAAATTTGATTTTCCCATTCGTTCGGAGATAAGTCGGTCAATCGTTTTAACCGTCGGACAACTTTTTCAGAGGAAAGAATTTTGGAACTTTTGAACCAAGTATATTTCGGCAACACTCTGCAAAGCTGGCTGGTGGCCTCCGGCATTCTGGCAGCGGTTTTTACTTTTTTGATCCTCGCACAAAAAATCGTGGTTTCCAGACTTTCCAAACTTGCGGCGGCAACGGACAATCAACTTGATGATCTGCTGGTCTGTATGCTCCGGCAGACAAAGTTTCTTGTATTGCTGGCCACTTCTTTCTTCGCAGCATCCAATTACGTCGTCCTGAAGCCATCCCTTGAACATATTTTAAGCAAAGCCATCGTTTTAATTATTATTTTCCAGGCAGGGCTCTGGGCTGGAGCCGCCATTTCCTTCTGGCTTGACCGCGAGGTGGAAAAAAGAAAAAAGGAGGACGCATCCAGCACTCCCACGCTTGGTTTGCTGGGTTTTGTGGCGCGTCTGATTGTCTGGGTCATGGCCATCCTTTTGATGCTGGACAATCTGGGCGTCAACATCACTGGTCTGGTTGCGGGATTGGGCATTGGCGGCGTGGCGGTGGCCTTGGCCGTGCAAAATATTCTGGGCGATCTGCTGGCCTCTCTCTCCATCGTTCTGGACAAGCCCTTTGTCATCGGCGATTTTATCGTGGTGGATTCACTGGCCGGTTCAGTGGAGCATATCGGGTTGAAAACCACGAGAATTCGCAGCCTAAGCGGCGAGCAACTAATTTTTGCCAATAACGATCTGTTAAAAAGCCGCATCCGCAATTACAAGCGCATGGAGGAGAGACGCGCGGTATTCAGTTTCGGCGTCGTTTATTCCTCGCCTCCGGAAAAACTCAAAATTATCAAGGACATTGTTCGTGAAATTATCGAGCGTCAGCCGCATACCCGATTCGACCGCGCTCATTTTAAGGATTATGGCGATTCAGCGCTGAATTTTGAGGTGGTCTATTATGTAACAAGGCCGGACATGCTGCTTTATATGGACATTCAGGAGATCATCAATCTGGAGATTCTGGAACGTTTTTCTAAGGAAGGCATCGAATTTGCCTATCCCACTAGAACAATTCAGATTCAAAATTCCTAAACATAATGAAATCAATTCTTTATTATTTAGCAGCACTTTTTTTCCTGACCCATCCCACTGTTTGCATCGCTTCCGGCGCGGCAACCAATCTGGGCATGCAACTGCCTTTCTGGTCGCTTCTTCCTTTTGCCGGCATTCTGCTTTCCATCGCGCTGATGCCTCTTTTGATTCCCCATTTCTGGCATCGCCACTTTCCTAAGGTTTCCGCCTTCTGGGCCCTCGTTTTCGCCCTACCCTTCCTTGTTTTTTTCCGGCAAACAGCAATTGATGAAATTGTCCATATTATTTTACTGGATTATATTCCCTTTATTATCTTGTTGTGGGCACTTTTTACCATCTCGGGCGGCATTTACATCGGAGGCTCTTTCAAAGGCACGCCCACCGTCAACACGTTGATTCTGCTGATTGGAGCCCTCCTGGCTTCCGTAATCGGGACCACTGGAGCATCCATGCTGTTGATTCGTCCTCTTTTAAGGTCAAACGCCTGGCGCGTCCACAAAGCGCATACGGTTGTTTTTTTTATTTTTCTGGTGGGCAACATTGGCGGTGCGCTTACTCCGCTGGGCGACCCACCCCTGTTTCTGGGATTTTTGCACGGTGTCCCTTTCTTCTGGACGCTGCACATCCTGCCGGAAATGATCTTTGCCTGCGCCTGTCTTTTAGGGATCTATTTTGTTTTAGATTCTTATTATTATCGTAAGGAGAACCTGACCATCACGCCAGACACACAGATAGAATCGTTTCGTATTTCAGGGACATACAACTTTTTGCTTCTGGCCGGCGTGATCGCCGCCGTCCTGTTTAGCGGAACGGTCCGGCTGGGAACCTTAACCGTTTTCGGTATCCATCAAACCGTTGAAAATCTGGTCAAGGATGCGGCATTGATCATCATGGCCTCTATGTCACTCATCATTACTAAACCGGAAATCCGTAGAGGAAACGACTTTGGGTGGGCGCCCATTCAGGAAGTGGCCTATCTTTTTGCCGGAATCTTTATCACCATCATTCCGGCGTTGGCAATTTTAAAAGCCGGGGAACAGGGCGCACTGGGCCGGTTGATTGCCTCCATCAATTCACCGGCTGATTATTTCTGGGCCGTGGGACTGCTGTCGAGTTTTCTGGATAACGCCCCGACTTATTTAACT
Source organism: Smithellaceae bacterium (assembly GCA_035416785.1). Classification (GTDB taxonomy): domain Bacteria; phylum Desulfobacterota; class Syntrophia; order Syntrophales; family Smithellaceae; genus UBA8904. Next base: position 31,556 of record DAOLNX010000022.1, read on the forward strand.
TTTTTCAGCAGCGCACTGGGTAAGTTCTATCCTGGGATTCCTGAAACCCAGGCGGTTGCCGCCCTGGTGGTTGAAAAAATTCCCTATCTGGCCGCCATTTCGGCAGGTGCTGTGTTTATGGGCGCCAACACCTATATCGGTAATGCGCCCAATTTCATGGTAAAATCTATCGCCGAAGAAGCCGGCGTCAACATGCCAAGCTTTTTCGGGTATCTATTCAAATATTCCCTTCCGGTTCTGATGGTTTTGTTTATTCTGATGACTTTTATTTTCTTTTAAGCTTATCCAACTCAAACTTCCTTTCCATAATCTGATCCAGCAAATTGATCGGCAGTTTTTTCAAAAGCGGCAGGCGGGTAGATTCATTTCCGATGCGGATCAGTTTGGGAACCTTTGTCCGGAAAAGTCTGTTGACCAGAATTTTGGAAAATACTTCCGCCGGCATTGCGCCTTCCTGCGACATGGAGGCTCTACGAGCAATAACATCCGCAACCGGAGCATAGAAAGAAGAATCATAACACCCGATTTTTTGCGCGGCGGCATCTCCGAAACTGGATTTTATCTTTCCCGGCTGTACGGTAATGACTTCTACGCCGAATGGCGCAAGCTCCAGCCGCAGGGAATCGGAAAACAGGTTGACAGCGGCTTTGGTTGCGCAATACGCACCGGCAAAGGGTGTTGCGCAGACCCCCGATACGCTGGCCATGTTCACAATCATTCCCGACTGGCGCAGGATCATGTGCGGAGCTACGGCTTTGGTCAGGGCAATCAGTCCGATCACGTTGGTTTCAAACTGAAGCCGTAAATCGTCTAAAGACAATTCAATGATCGGCCCCATGAGCGCATACCCGGCGTTATTGACCAGCACATCAATTCTTCCGGCTCTTGCCGCTACCTCCTTCACGCAGGCATCGATCGATTTAAAATCCGTAACATCCAGCGCGACGGGTTCCATCCCCTCTTTTTGAAGGTGCCGAATCATTTCCGGTTTTCTCGCCGTTGCAAACACCTTGCATCCGCGCTGGGTAAACTCGCGGGCAAGTGCAAGCCCGATTCCCGACGAACAACCGGAAATCAATACCACTGCATTTTTATCCATAAGGCATTCTCCTTATCCTATTTCGGCTCATTTAGAGCATCTCTAGCACATGCGCCTCCGGCGGGCAAGGAAAGGATGTTGTCAGAACTGCCTATTATTCCAGATCGGGCATTTCAGAGTCCCTGAAATACTTCTTGAAGATCGACAGGAAAGCAGATAAGGAGAACATCGCTTGGCATTCAGGAAATGGGATTCGCGACATCAATACTCACCCGAATGATAAATAACCGGCAAAAGATGAACAAGGAGGACAGCAAGTCATGGCATCAATGCTGCACAAATCTTTAAAAAAAATTGAGGATTACAAGGCAATTTCTCCTCATTATTCCGATCTTCTGGATATCTTGGCGGATATTCTGATTCTTCGTGAAGAATACCGGAAAAAGAGGGACACCCCCGTTTTTTCGGTAGATTCCAAATTGATCCCTGGAAAAATGCAAGGGGGATTACCTTTAATCGACGTTGCCGGACAGAATTTTGATTTGACCCGTCCCAAGGAGTATTTTTACGCACTGATGACGATTGCAGAAAAACGATTGCCTTCTGAAGCGCACAAGTTTCTAGATGTGATTAGGGATAAGCATTTTGACTGGGAAACGATCATTCGATCGTCATTTGATCGTGCACAAGAAGATGAAATGCCGGTCCGGGATACGAAGGCAACAGATGACCATGATGAACAACTTGATTTAATTGATTTGTTTATCGAAGAAAGCCTCCGTCCCGAGTTGGAGGTCATGGCGGAAAAATACGGCGCCATTGTCGAAAAGTCTGGATGGACGGAAGGCTACTGTCCTATTTGCGGCAAAGAACCTAAAATTGGCGAAATCAGGGCCAGTGAAGACGGAAAACGCTATCTCTTTTGCCATCAGTGCGGACACAAATGGCACTTCCAGCGGATTAAATGCCCTTTCTGCGGCAATGAAGAGCAACATTCTCTGGCTTATTTTGCCGTTGAGGGCG
>DAOLNX010000023.1:0-33006 GCA_035416785.1 Smithellaceae bacterium
GTCGTTCGGACGCGGCGCAATGACCAATCACTGGGTCGATTTTAAAAACAGTGATGTGTTTTTAATTATGGGAAGCAATCCCGCTTCCAACCATCCTGTTTCCTGGAAATGGATACAGCATGCCGTCGATAATCGCGGCGCAAAGATCATCTGCGTTGATCCCCGCATCACGCAGTCCGCTTCCAAGGCGCATCTTTACGCGCCCCTTCGTTCGGGAACGGACATTGCTTTTCTGGGTGGGATGATCAAATACATCATCGACAACAAGCTGTATTTTGAAGAGTATGTTAAAAACTACACCAATGCCTCTTTCCTGGTGAATCCGAATTTAAAATTGCCGGGAGACAACAACGGCGTGTTTTCCGGTCTGGTGGGCAGCAAGTATGAGAAGGACACCTGGTCTTATCAGACGGGGGCTGGCGACGTCATCAAGAAAGATCCGACTTTGTCCGATCCCAACTGCGTCTTCCAGCTTTTGAAAAAACATTATTCCCGTTACACGCCGGAAGTGGTCAGCAAAATCTGCGGCACGCCGGTTGAAAAGCTGATTGAAGTGTACAAACTTTACGGTTCTACCGGCAAACCGGATAAGGCAGGCGTTGATCTTTACGCCATGGGCTGGACGCAGCATACCGTCGGGACGCAGAATATCCGCACGATGTGCATTATCCAGCTTCTGCTGGGCAATATGGGTATCGCGGGCGGCGGCGTCGCGGCCATGCGCGGCGAATCCAACGTTCAGGGTTCCACCGACCACGGCCTGCTGTTCCACATCTGGCCCGGCTATCTGGGAGCCCCCACGGCATCTCTGGCAACGCTAGAGGCGTACAACGAAAAGCGCACACCGAAAACCAAGGAAGAGAAATCCCTCAACTGGTGGAAAAACTTCCCGAAGTATTCGGCCAGCTTCCTGCGCTCCATGTACGGCACGGGGATGAGCATTGAAGATGCCTACAAAATCATGCCCAAACTCGATGACGGCGCCAATTATTCGTGGCTGCAGATTTTTGACGACATGTACAAAGGCAAGTTTACCGGATTCTTCGCCTGGGGCATGAATCCGGCCTGTTCCGGCGCTCATTCCAACAAAGTGCGTCAGGCGCTGGGCAAGGTGGACTGGCTGGTGAATGTCAACCTGTTTGACAATGAAACCGGTTCTTTCTGGCGTGGCCCCGGCATGGATGCGACCAAAATCAAGACGGAAGTCTTCATGCTGCCCTGTGCCTCCTCGATTGAAAAAGAAGGCAGCATCGCCAACAGCGGACGTCTCCAGCAGTGGCGCTACAAGGCAGTTGAGCCGGTTGGCGATTCTCTGCCGGACGGCGACATCATGAGTGAAATTTTCTTCAAAGTGAAGGAGCTTTACGAAAAACACGACGGTCCGCTCAAAGAAGCCATCACCAAGCTCACCTGGCCCTACGGAAAAATGGCGGGCAAACATTTCCATTATGAACCGCGCAAAGTGGCGGCCGAAATCAACGGCTTCTTCCTGGAAGACAAGAAAGTGGAAAATCCCACGAAGAAAGGCGAATTCCGGGAATTCAAGAAGGGCGATCTGGTGCCGACCTTTGCCTGGCTTCAGGACGACGGATCCACTTCGTCGGGGTGCTGGGTTTACTGCGCTTCGGTCACGCCGGACAAAGGCATTTTGCCCATGCGCCGTGACACGGCCGATCCCACCGGTCTGGGACTGACTCCGGGATGGGCCTGGTCGTGGCCGGTCAACCGTCGAATTATTTACAACGGTGCCTCTGTCGATCTTAACGGAAAACCCTGGGATCCGAAACGTGCTGTCATTACCTGGAACGGCGAAAAGTGGGTTGGCGATGTTCCGGATGGTGTAGGCGATCCCGGTTCTGGTCGGCCGCCGTTTATCATGAAGCCGGACGGCGTAGCCAGTCTCTATGGACCGGGTTTGGCCGACGGTCCTTTCCCTGAGCATTACGAACCGCTGGAATGCCCGGTGGAGAAAAACCTGCTGTCTCCGCAGAAAAACAATCCGGCGATCAAGCGCTTCGACAAGAAGGGCGTGGGCTCCGATCTGGATGTTTATTCCAATGTTGGAACCTGTGATCCGCGCTTCCCGTTTATCTGTTCGACCTACCGGGTGAGCGAACACTGGCAGACAGGCGTTTTAACGCGCTGGTGCCCGTGGCTGGCGGAAATGCAGCCCGGCATGTTTGTGGAAATCAGTCAGGAGCTGGCGAAGGATAAAGGCATTCAAACGGGTGATCGCTGTATCGTCAGTTCCGCCCGCGGTGAAGTCGAGTGTTCAGCCATCGTCACGCCGCGATTCAAACCCTTCAATATTGACGGCAATACGATTCACGAAATCGGCATTCCCTGGCACTTTGGATGGATTACCACCAAAGACCGGAAGTATGATCCCGGCGACAAGAAGGCAGAAGTCTTCACGCATGGCGATGCGGCCAACCTGCTGGTTCCGACCATCGGCGACGCCAACACCATGATTCCGGAGAGCAAAGCTTTCATGGCGAACGTTGTGAAGAAGGGAGGAAGGTAAGATGAACGAGAAAATAAAATTATACGATGATTCCAAATGCACCGCCTGCCGCGGCTGCCAGCTTGCCTGTAAACAGTGGAATGCGCTAGCCGCCTCTCAGACGGAAAATCGGGGCACTTACCAGAACCCGCCATCTCTTGCGCCTAACACTTTCATGCTGATCCACTTTCAGGACTATGTGGATAAGAAGACGGGCAATGTCAAATGGTTGTTTCGTAAGGAAGCCTGCATGCACTGCACCGACGCCGCCTGTGTGACGGTTTGTCCCAGCGGCGCCCTGCATTATAACAAAGAGACCAAAACCGTTGGTCTGGATCACGACAAGTGCATAGGCTGTAAGGAGTGTGTCGCCGCGTGTCCGTTCGAAATTCCCCGCTGGGACGCCAAAACGGATAAGGTTTACAAATGCGACATGTGCGAAAGCCGAATTACCAGTAATATGGAACCGGCCTGCGTGAAGGCATGTCCCACCGGTGCATTGTCCTGGGGCGATAAGAATAAGATCTTGAAAAAAGCCGAGAAGCGCGCAAAAGAGATTGGCGGCGACGCTACGACCTATGGCGACAAGTATTGCGGCGGCACGCACTTTATGTATGTGTTGAAGGAGAAACCCGAAGTTTATGCAGATATACATCAAAATCCGGGTGTGCCTTGGTCTGTCACTCTCTGGAAGAGTTTTTTAAAGCCTTTGAGTTTGCTGGCTGGCGGAGGGGTATTGGGTGGCGCTTTTTTGCATTACATGATTCACGGGCCGAAGTATCCGGACCTGCCCGGGGATGAACATACGGAAGGAGGGAAATAACCATGCAGAAGGGTTATGTACAAGTAACGGACAGTTATGAAAGAATTTTGCACTGGATGCTGGCTTTTTCCTGCCTGCTTTTATGTGTTACGGGATTGGGAATGATGTTTCAGACCTTCAATTTCATTGGTGCGTTTTTCGGCGGCTTGAAGAATTTGAAGCTGGTACACAATTTTACAGGGTTATTCTTTGCGATTTCCTTGGCCTTGGTGGTTCGGATGTGGTGGAAGGAAGCGGGAGTGTTTGTATTTCCTGAGGATTTGGAATGGATTAAGGTTGCGGGCGGTTATTTGTGGCATGTGGATAAGGTGCCCGAGACGGGGAAATACAATCCGGGGCAGAAGCTGTTCTTTTTGACGGTAGTGGCGGCTGGGATCATGATGGTGGTCACCGGCTTGATTATTTGGTTTCCGACAGGTTTGCCGGTGGGGTTAGTGCGCTGGATGTATCCTTTGCATGCGTTGGGATTTGTGGCGATCTTTGCCTTCTTTTTTGTTCACCTGTACTTGGGGACGATAGGCAATCCCGGCACGGTACCGGCGATGCTGACGGGTTGGATGGATCGGGCGGTTTTGAAGAAGCAGCATCCCGGCTGGCTTAAAGAGATGGAGCATGAAGGCAAGCTGATTGTCTATGGTGAAGAAAAGAAATCGGATGTCCACGGACATTCCGCTTGATAGAAATTAACAATATGTAACGAAAAAGCCCGGAAATATTCCGGGCTTTTTTTTGAGTCACGCAGAAGGGTCTTCAGTGATTGGTTGATGTGGGAACCCGTTTGGTCGAGTCTTTTGGACGAGGCCGACGAACAACCGATGATGAATAACGGAAATTAAGCATTGATGAGGGTTAAACTGAAAAATTACAAAGCAATCCGTATGATCGCTTATGAAGAAAATGACATGGCCAAGTCGAAAAGACTCGTCCTGACATCAGAATATTTTTTAACCGGCCAAAGCTGTTGTGCTTAAAATTATACTTAAGATTATCCATGCAACATGAACGTTCGTGTTTTTAATATCCAATAATAATTGGGCGGACATTACGAGATCAGATCATTCGCTCCCTGAATCGTTATCCTCTGTCATGACGAACACTTTTACTCTAACCTGACCCTGGCGCAGGATGCCGAGCTGGCGGGCAGCTTCCCATGACAAATCAATAAAGGGACGGCTGCGCCTGCGACAGCGATCATTGACTGTTACCGTGACAGACCGGTTATTTATGGGATTGGTGACCATTACCTGTGTGCCAAGAGGAAGGGTGGGATGGGCGGCTGTCATCATATTCGGATGATACCGTTGGCCTGACGCGGTTCTTTTGCCCTGAAATCGTTTTGCGTAATAACAGGCCATGGTTTCCATGGCGGATGTTTCCTGATCATCCCGAGGAGTTTCCTGAATCTGCTCTTTGAATTGATGATTGGACAATTCTGCGGCTGAAGAACGTACGGGGGATGAAAAGGTCAGCAATAACAAAAAGCTAAAAAGAAAGAGCAACTGGGACTGGAGAAGAAAACGGAAGGTGAAAAAACCTTGTAGATCCGCTTTTTTTTTCTTTTTGAAAATTTGTATGGTCAATAGAACTCTCACTTTGATCCCATTGATTTCTCATTGATCTAACAGCGGAATCATAGGGAACGCCGCTTTGTATGTCAATGATTTTTTTGAACGAATGCTGCCCGTTGCGATCTTTGTATTTGACGCGAAAGACAATTTTCGCTAATGAGTGCCCTATACTTCGGGAGACGAACATTTCTTGTACATGGGAAGTATTGGATGCTGAATTCCGACATACTACAAAGAAATAAGAAGCGTTATCTGGCCTATACACATTTCCGGAAAAAAATATTTTCAGCCAACTTGCCGAAGGACAGCCGGATCATTCTTTATGTAATGCCATGGCTTTTAAGCGTTAATCGGCCGACTCTTCCCGGTTATATTCAGGAAATGAAGAAACCGTTCAGAGTATTTGGCATGGAAAGCGACAGGGAATTTGCCAAACAGGAACCGTTTTTTAGAAAAGTTTTCCATATTCAGGATGATGAACCGCTTTGGGACCCGGCAGATGACGGTCCGCAGATACAGGGAATTTACACGATCGGCTCCGTAGGAACCATCAGTCAGACCTCTCATTCGGATTGTGACCTCTGGATCTGTATCGATAAAAATGATTTTCGTGGAAAAGCGCTTCAGCAGTTGAATGAAAAAATCAACCTGCTCAGGGATTGGCTGGACACGCAAATTAGAATTCCTGTTTATTTTTTCCTCTCGGACGTTGCCGATATCCGGAACTGTAATTTCGGAGCCCTGGATTACGAAAGCAGCGGATCAACGCAAAAAAATGTATTGAAAGAAGAGTTTTACCGGACCTCCATTCGCATTGCCGGAAAAATCCCTTTCTGGTGGGTTTGTTACCATAACGGCGCAAAAATGGATTACGACAGGGAATGTGCCTTGCTGTCTCGCGGAGGTGCGCAGGAGTATCTTGATTTGGGGGATCTGCAAAGCGTTGGTCCGGATGAATATTTCGGCGCTTCCATATGGCAATTCAATAAATCCCTGACACATCCCTTGAAATCCATTATTAAAATGTTGCAGCTCAAAATGTTTCTTGAATCCCCGAACGAAGAACTGTTGTGTCACAAGTTACGTCAGGCAGTTTTGTCAGGAAACGACGAGGAAGATTTTCCAGATCCCAGCATCTTCGCAATGGATTCCGTACTGGACTATTATCACAATAAAAGCCCCCAATATTATGAATACATGAAGAAGCTATTTTATTTGCGTTTTGATGTAAAGCTGATGAGCGGGAAAGAGACGCTGAAAGAAAAAATGGCGACTCCGGTTTTCGAGAAACACCTTATTCCATCCGGTGAAGTATATATTTTGAATCATTTTGATTCCTGGTCGCTTCAGCAGCATATTAAGATGGGGAAATTCATGTTCAAATTTCTGCTGGACATCTATAAGGACATTGTGCGGATTCAGGAAGGCAAAACCGGAAAAGTCGCCCCGCAGGATCTGACCATCCTTGGCCGCAAATTGTCTTCCTCTCTGGTGCATAAAAAGGGTAAAGTTTCCGTGATGCATTTGTCCGTTGATACGGTCCAACAGCCAACGCTGACCATTGTGATCGACAGGAAAGCATGGAGAATATCTTCATCAGAGGATCCTTCGTCATCGTTTGTGGTCAGTGATAATCTTGTTTATGCTCTTGCCTATATCGTGTGGAACGGTATTTATGATGCGGCGCATATCCGCATGCTTCCGAATCAGACACAAGTTACGCTTCAGGAAATTCAAAATCTCTGCAGGAAAATCCGGGAAATTTTCGGATCACACAATGTGACAGGCGTGCACTTCAGCAACTTTCTGGAGGAGGAGAAAATATCAAAAATTCTGTTTATTTTCAGCTTTGAAAATCTGCTGGTGAATGCGGAGATCAATGATTTTTGTGTGATTTACAAAAACAACTGGGAAGAATTATTTGCGCTTAGATTTTCCAGCATAGAACAGATGAAAGCGTATTTCGAAGAGGCGGGCACCGTTTCCGATCATACGCAGGTTCACTACTATCTTCAGCGAACCAATGCCTGTTATGAAAAAATGATCGAGCGGGCGAAAAGTAAGGTCATCTGGATGCTGAAGACTCTGCCCAAAGTTGAAAAATGGCCGTTTTTTTAAGGATTATTTTTCACAGAGTTTAATTTTATTGATCAGATCCCGCAGTCCCAGACCCGAGCCTTCGCAAAATCCCATCCAGGTAAATTTGACGCCACGTCTCCGAATTTGTTCTTTGTGCGGTTCGTTGCCTTCAATGGGAATGTCGGAAATGGTCTCGAAAGAAATATGTTCCGTTTTATGCGAGCCTTCATTAATAACTTTCATGATTCCAGATTTCTCAAGGTCCGCGGGGGAGCCTTTGTAGATGAAGGCCATACCTCCGTGGCTGATGTCAATGAGTTCAACTTTCCGTTCCTTACTTCCGGCGCCGACACTGTTTGATATGACCACAAACGTGCCGTTCTCAACGAAGTAACGCTGTTCCCGCCTCGCATTGAAAATGGCTTTCAGATTGTCGAGAATGTTGACCATCGTTTCTAACCCTGCCTTTGTGTTTACTTTAATTAAACTTTTCTTGCTTGTCAACTTGAACGTTTGGCAAGGGATTCATTGAATCCGGTCTGGAAGAAACATTGTCTTTTCCTACGGTGTTTCCCCCCAGGGTTCGGTAGAGAGTAATCAAATTGTTGCTACGCGCCAGTCGCAGCATGATCAGAGCCAGTTCGGCGGCATATTGCGATCGCTGTGCGTCCAAGACGGCGAGATAACTGTCGATTCCTTTCTCATATCGCTTGACGGAGAGGCGATACGTTGCCGAATAGTCTTCCACAAGGGCCTGTTGAGCGTTAATTTGATCATCAATGGTGCCTTTCACGGCCAGAGCGTCAGCTACTTCACGAAAGGCCGTCTGAACGGTTTTTTCATACTGGGCGACAGCCATTTCTTTTTCAATCTTCGTAACGTCATAGGCATACCAGATGCGGGGGTCAAAAATCGGTGCGACGATTTGCGGCGCAAATGCCCATACGCCCGATCCAGATTTGAAAAGCCCCGATAGTTCCGTACTGGCCGTACCCACAGAAGTTGTCAGGGAAATTCGGGGAAAGATAGCCGCGCGGGCCGCGCCAATATTGGCGTTTGCCGCGCGGAGACGGTGTTCCGCCGCCAGAATGTCTGGTCTGTTGAAAAGCGGTTCGGATGAAAGCCCCGGAGAAATATCTCTGGGTGGACGGACGTCGGAAAGGTCTTGCGGAAGCAATTCCATTTTGACGGGAGAGCCAACCAGCAGATTCAAAGCGTTCTCATCCTGTGCGACCAGGTGTGTGTAGCGGGCGACTCCCCCTCTGGCCATGTCCACCTGGCTTTTGGCGCGTTGAATGTCCAGATCGGAGATCAGACCAACATGAAAATGCTTTTGAATCAGTTGATAAGATGCTTCCTGGGTGGCAAGCGTTTTCGACACGAGTTTCAGGGCTTCCCGATCAGCGGCCAATGTCAGATACGCTTGCGCCACAGAAGAAACCAAAAGAATCTGAGATGCTTGCAGGCCCTGTTGGGTGGCCAGGTATTCTTCCAGCGCCTTGTCTTTCAGACTGCGGATCCGGCCGAAAAAATCAATTTCCCAGGAGGCTGCGCCAAGGCTGATGTCATATCGTTCGGCGGTTGCCGAAGTACCGGATGAGGAAAGGTCCGCGCCTTTATACCAGCTTCCGGCTACGTTGACCGACGGAAGAAGCGAGGCCCTGTTGATGCCATACATGGCGCCGGCTCTTTCCACATTCAGAGCGGTAATCCGTAAATCCCGGTTGTTGGCAAGAGCGGTTTCAAGAATTTTTTGCAGGCGCACGTCCGTAATAAAGCTTTGCCAGGAAAGGGAGGATGCCGGCAGTGCGGTATCTTCCGGTTGATTTTTCGTATAAGCCGCGCCTTTCGGCCATTCTCCGGGCGCCGCATTCTCCGGTCGTTCGTATTTGGGTGCCATGGTACAGCCGGATATAAGAACAACCAAAATTCCCAGGATCAAAAACTTTGTTTTATTCATGAGCCTTAACCTCTGAAAGCTTTGCGCTATCCGGAAGCTTTTTTCCTTTTTTGCCGAAAATCTTTTCAACCACCACATAGAAGAGAGGAACAAAAATCAGCACTAAAACCGTGGCCGTCACCATACCGCCCAGCACGCCTGTACCAATGGCGTTTTGCGCGCCCGCTCCCGCGCCGGTGGTCATCACCAGCGGAAGGACGCCGAAGCCGAAGGCCAGGGAGGTCATCATGATCGGCCGAAACCGCAGTTTCACTCCCTGCAAGGTGGCTTCGATCAGTTCCATTCCCTGTTCCAGCCCATTTTTGGCAAACTGCACAATTAGAATGGCGTTTTTGGTGGTCAGTCCCAGTGTGGTGAGCAGGGCGATTTGAAAATAGACGTCGTTGGCCAATCCCCGGAGGCTGGAGGCAATAATGCCGCCGATGACACCGAGCGGAAGAACCAGCAAAACAGCGATGGGAATGGTCCAACTTTCATAAAGGGCGGCCAGGCAAAGAAAAATAACAAAAATGGAAAAGGCGTAAAGAAGAGGCGCCTGCGAACTGGACATTTGCTCCTGATAAGAAAGACCGTTCCAGTCAAAGCCGAAACCCTTGGGCAATTTCCCCATTGCTTCCTCCATAGCCAGCATGGCTTCACCCGAGCTTTTTCCCGGCGCGGGCTCGCCCCAGATATTGATACTGGGGAATCCATTGAATCGCGCCAGTTGCGGAGAGCCAGTAATCCAGCGACCGGTGGCAAAGGAGGAAAACGGAACCATTTTCCCTTGAGTGTTGCGGACATAGAGTTTGTTTAAATCCTGGGGCAACATGCGATAGGGAGCGTCCGCCTGAATATAAACCCGTTTGACGCGCCCGCCCTGCATAAAATCGTTAGCATACGCGCTACCGAAGGATGCGGAGATGGTCCGGTGAATGGAAGATATTGGAATTCCCAGGGCGCCTGCCCGGTTCCAATCCACATCGACACGGTACTGGGGGACATCCGCCATGCTGTTGGGGCGGGCTTTCACCACCCGGGAATCTTTCGAGATGATTCCCAAAAGCTGGTTTTGTGCCGCCATTAAAGCCTGGTGTCCCAGGCCGCCCCGGTCCAGAAGTTGAAAGTCAAAGCCAATAGCCATGCCCAATTCGACCACCGGCGGCGGAGCGAAAGCAAAAATTCTGGCATTGCGGATTTTCGAAAGGGCGTAGGTGGACCGTTGAGCAGTGGCCTGAGCTTTCAGGTCCTTGCGGCTGCGCAAATTCCAGTCTTTCAGTTTGATCATCACCATCCCGTTGTTTTGTGCGCGGCCGGAAAAACCTGTACCGGTAATCGTCAGCGTGGTTGCCACCGCATCTTTTTCATGTTCCATGAAATAGCGTTCCACTTGCCTGGAGACCTCGCGGGTTTGCTCAATCGTTGAACCGGAAGGCAGAATAATCTGGGCCATCAGCATGCCCTGGTCTTCATCCGGAAGATAAGCTTTGGGCATGCGCAGGAACAAAACGACCAGTATTGCAATAATAACCAGAAAAACAAGAATATAGCGTTTTTTTCGCGTCATGGAATGATCGACCACTTTCACGTAGCGGTCCCGCAGGCCAAAAAACATACGGTCAAACCAGAGAAAGAAGGGACGCAGCAGCGGATGGGCGTTTTCCGCCGGTTCATGTCCCGCCTTGACCGGCTTAAGGAGCGTGGCGCACAAAACCGGCGTCAGAATCAGCGCCACCACCACAGACAGAAGCATGGAGGCCATAATCGTTACAGAAAACTGGCGATAAATGACACCGGTTGATCCGGGAAAGAAAGCCATTGGCCCGAACACAGCGGAAAGCACCAATCCGATGCCGACCAGCGCGCTGGTGATCTGCTCCATGGATTTCGCCGTCGCTTCTTTGGGGGGAAGCCCTTCCTCGGCCATGATGCGTTCCACATTTTCCACTACCACAATCGCATCATCCACCAGAAGTCCGATGGCCAGTACCATGGCAAACATCGTCAGCATGTTGATGGAATAACCGGCAAGCGCAATTACGCCGAAGGTTCCCAGAAGAACCACCGGTACGGCAATGGTTGGAATCAGCGTGGCGCGCATATTACCCATGAATAGCCACATCACCAGAAAAACCAGGAAAATCGCGATGAAAAGAGTCTTGACCACTTCGTTGATCGCCACCCGGATAAAGGGAGTCGTATCATGGGGATAGACCACTTTGACGCCCTCCGGAAAGAAACGTTCCATTTCCACCATCTTGGCCCTGACGGCATCCGCCGTTTCCAGTGCGTTGGCGCCTGCAGCCTGGCGGATGGCAAGGCCGCCGATCGGTCTGCCGTTGTAGGAAGGCAAAATATCATAAAGCTCCGCGCCCAGCTCGGTTCGAGCCACATCTTTTATGCGAACGACGGAGCCGTCCGGACTGACGCGAATGGGAATCGCGCCGAATTCCTCCGGTGTGCGAAGCATGTTCTGGACAACGATGGAGGCGTTCAGACGCTGGCCTTCTTTTGCAGGTGCGCCGCCAAACTGACCGGCTGAAACTTCCACATTGTAGGCCCGTAGCGCGGCGAGAATATCTTCCACAGTCAGGCGGAAGTCTGTCAGTCGATCGGGGTTGAGCCAGATGCGCATGGCATACCCGGCGCCGAAGATTTCCACTTCTCCTACGCCCGGAACGCGGGAAACGGCGCTTTCCAGAGTGGATTTGGCAAAGTCAATTAAATCCTCCCGATCCATGCGATCATTCTCGGAAACCAGGCCCACCACCATCAAATAATTCCGGGTGGATTTTCTGACCTGGACGCCGCGGTTCTTCACATCATCCGGCAGACTGGGCAGGGCGGTTTGAAGCTTGTTTTGCACTTGAGACCAGGCAAAGTCCGGATCGGTGCCCGGATCAAAGGTCAGCTCAATGCGGGAACCGCCGGCCGAATCGCTTATGGCGGACATATACAGGAGATTTTCAAAACCGGTCATCTTTTCCTCGATGACCTGTGTAATGCTGTTTTCAACTGTTTCCGCGGAAGCGCCGGGGTAGCTGGATTGAATGGCGATGGAGGGAGGTGCAATGGTTGGATACTGGGAAATCGGCAGATGATGGATGGCCAGCGCGCCGCCTGCCATGATGATGATGGCGATCACCCAGGCAAAAACGGGCCGTTCCAGAAAAAATTTAGATAACATGAAAATGCCTCCGCTAATGAGTTTTCGCAGGCGGAGCCGCGTTTGAATTTTTCCCGCCGTTTGTCTTTCCGTTTTCAAAAGGAATGGCCTTGACGGGCATATCGGGCTTCAGCATGAGCATGCCTTCCACAATGACCTTTTCGCCAGGTGCAACCCCGGAGATGACCATCCAGGCATCGCCAACAGCGCGTTCAAGCAGGACCGGCCGTAAACGGGCTTTTCCCTGGTTGTCCACAACAAAAATCAAGGGGTTGCCTTTGGGATCGCGGGAAACGGCCTGCTGGGGAATCAGAATGACATTTTTACGCACCCCTTCCTGGATAATGGCGCGGACGAACATTCCCGGAAGCAATATGGTTTTTGGATTGGGAAACAGCATCCGCAGAATGACCGAGCCTGTGCTGGGATCCACAGAGACATCCTGAAACTGAATGTCGCCCTTTAAGGGATACTCCGTGCTGTCTTCCAGATACAGCCGGACGTTTTTCATATTCTTGCCGTTGGAATCCAGACGTCCTTCCGAAAGTTGTCTGCGCAGTTTGAGAATTTCAGCGGTGGATTGTGTAACATCCACATACATGGGGTCCATTTGCTGAATCGTGGCCAGGGCCAGAGGCTGGTGGGCCGTGACCAAGGCGCCTACGGTGACGTTGGAGCGTCCAATCCGGCCGGATATGGGAGCCTTGATTACCGTGAATTTCAGATTTATTTGCGCCGTTTCCAGGGTTGCTTTTCCATATTGAATATCTGCCTGGACCTGTTTCAAGGCGGCGTCGGCATTGTCGTAATCCTGCCGGCTGACGGCTTGATCCGTCAAAAGCTCTCGCATACGATCCGCCTTCAGCTTCGTTGCGGCGAGATTGGCTTCAGAGCGTGCCAACGCGGCCCTGGCGTTATCGATTGCCGCCTGATAAAGGTCTGGATCGATTTGGAAGAGGGCCTGACCCGCTCTGACATCTGTGCCTTCATTAAAGAGTCGCTTCAGAATAATGCCTCCCACCTGGGGGCGCACTTCAGCGATGAGACTTGGGGAAGTTCGACCGGAAAGTTCCGTGGTAGTGGCCACCGATGTTGTCCGGACAGTTACATAGGAAACTTCAGGAACAGGTTGCTGCTGTTTTTGTTTTTCGCCGCAGCTCCCCAGGCTCAGGCATAAGGTGAGCACGCCAAAGGCGAGCTTCCATCTGATTTTGTTGTATTGATTCATCTGACACCTCTGATATTTTAGTAATTTCCTTTCAACATGCCTTTCACCTCTTGATGCTGTCCCAGCAGGCTTCAGCGATTTGCTGAATCAGCGGTTCATCCAAGACAATAAAACCGAGGATATGGTCACGGATCAGATAAAGCATGGGACCGATAAACAGGGAAAAAAGCACCAGAACGGGGATATTTTTTAAAATCTGCTGGGAGATCCCCTCTTCAAAAATGACCCGTAGCGTTTCATGGCCGTGATGATTGGTCTTTTTTTCCAGAAACACATCCCTGCGCTTCGAGATACCATACGGAGAATTGATATATTGCTCCATATAGCGGAAATGAAGGGGATTGGCTAAGAAATAACGGAAACTGCCAATAAAAATGAAAAAGAACTTTTCCCGGACCGGTTTCTCGATGACATAACCATCGAGAATGGCTTTACTGATCTTGTCTTCAATTTCCTGAAAAAGCTCATTGATCAGCACTTCCTTGTTCTCGAAATACCGATAAATCGTGCCGGCCGCCACTCCCGCTTTTTTTGCGATTTCGGACATGGGAGCGTCGTGAAAACCCTGTTCGGCAATCAGTTCCAACGCTGCTTGCATAATTTCTCCGCGTTTGTCCATGAAGTTCAATTACTTTCCTCAAGAGCGATAGAATGAATGAATATTCATTCATTTTTTGTTTGACTTTATACACGAGAGCTGATGTTGCTGTCAAGCAAATTATAAACAATTTGACATCCGCCATTGTTTTCTAGTAAATTCGTAATCAATAGAATCTTTCTCAAATTCTTGTGAAGGTATTTATGTTGAAATACAAAAGCTTTTTGCTGTTTATTGTGTTCATGATATCTGCGGTTTCACCGATTGCGCAGGGGGCGCAACATAAACCGAAGCAGCAGGGGATAAAGCAGCCTTCCCAAGAATCCTTGAAATGGGTTTCTCTTGCGACGGATTCCCGTGACAAGGTGCGTCAGATTATTCGTTTTGAGCTGGATAAGCGCGAATCTTTTTCCACCAGGCATGAAGAAAAAGCCAATCTTAAGATTGTGGAAGATGAGAAGGAAAAAGAAGACACGGCGTATAAAAAAGGTATTGTTGCCGCCAACGGAGAGTTTGTCCGGGCCAAAAAGAAACGTGATGAGCTTACCTCCCAATTTCACATGCTATCTACGGATCTCGATGAGTTTACCAAAGGGATCAAGAATATCAGGACGACCATAGAAAATTTTGACGGTCAAATCAGCCGCTATGAACAGGATATCAAAACGCAACAGGAATCCCTCAAGCGATGGCTGCAGACGGAAAAACAGGGTGAAGCGCTGGTCGCGGTGATTTATACGCGCGGTTTCCGTGACAGCGCCCATGCGCTGGAAAGAAAAGCGGACGTGGCTTCCGCTCCATTGATTGCCGCATATATGGGAAGCCACATTCAGTCTTTTACTCAAGTGATCAACAGCGTTACGGCAGTTGACTTTATTCGCTCAACGGCAGAAGGCACCGCCAAATGGAATAATGAAGAGCCGTTTAGAATCGAACTGGAGAAAAACAGCAGAGGAACCACCTACCTGAGGTTGAAGCGTTACGAACTATTTCCCTTTCAAGACAATAAAACCGGCAAGGTGCAGGCGTCTTCCGGGGATGCTTATAAAGTAGCATTGATCAAATCTCGTAAGGATTTGGACACGTTTTTAAAGACCAATTCTTTTTCACCGGATAACGATGAACTTGACCAGGCAGGCAGACTCATAGAAGCTACTGTTCAAAACAATGCTCTGGCCGAAGAAAGCTTAAACGAACAGGTAAAGAATTTTGAAGAGAGAATTCGAAATCTGCAGGGGAAAATCAGAACGGTTAAATCCGAAAGGGAAATACAAAAAAATCTGCTGAAACGGCGCGAAACGGATTTTGCAAAACTAAGCGGCGATGTTGCCTCTATCCGGCAAAAGAAGGATGCGGCGGAAAAGTCATTTCAGCAGGCCGAGAAGTTGCTGCATGATAAAAAACGCGTTCATGAATCGATCATCATCAAAAGCGCTCTGGCTACCACCAAAGGTTCAGAGACACCCGCCGAAGCCTCGACGGAAGTCATTCTGGATGAACTGGCCGAGATAAAAAATGACGCTAAGACGCAGCATTCCAGTTCGACAACCGAGGTGACCAATTTCAAGGTTACTTCCGAAACGGCCACGCAATCGATTACGGAAGCGAGAATTACAGCAATCCGTTTGATATCTTTTGTCAATGAAGGAGAAAGTGTTCGGGTGAAGATCGCTTTTCGCGTACGCACGGTTTTGGATGAACAGACGCCTGCCGAAAAGCAGCCGGAACCCGAAGTTTCGCCGGATGAACCGGCAATCGTGAAGCAAACGGATCCTCCGCAGCCGAAAGTTTCTGAAGAACCTCCAAAAGAGTCCTACTGGGATAGGATTTTTGGAAAAAAGGCCGACAAAGACAAAGAGGATCAACCTTCAGGCGATGATCAGCAGCCAAAGAAAATTCCCCAGGTGGCGTTCAAGCGAACATACCGCCCGCTGGCGTCAAAGGATGCGATGGGGTGTCTGTTTGAACTGCGAAACGTAAATCATACAAAGGAAGGCATCAGTGTGCTGGCCGAAGTGATCAATCTGGACAAGGACTTGCGCAAAGTCGCCTTTTACGATGATCAATTTGGAGGATGGACGAAATCCAAACTGTTTGATGAAGCGGATAACGCTTATTATGTTGCACAGGTTTATGTGATTCAGGGAAGTCATAAAAAAAGAATGCTTGAGATTGACCGGCGGGGACGTGGAGTGGAAATTCAGCCCCAAACTTCGGTTACGATGGAGTTTCTTTTTAAGAACATTCCGTCCGGCGTCAAAGTTGTAAAGATTCATCTCCATCCGTTTATTTATTATTGGAGCGGCATAAGAGAAACCTGGCGGGAATTTGATTTGAAAATGCCGGAGATGCGTTTAAAGCGCTGAAAAAAAGGGGGAAGAGTGATGAAAAATTGCTGGTTTTGTCTTTTGTTTGTGATCATGATGTTTGCCGTAACGGCAAACGCCGATTTTTATCATTGGGAAGATGAATCCGGCGTGGCGCATATAACCGATTATCCTCCGCCTAAAAATTTAAAAATCAGGGATTTCGAGGGAAGCGGCAAACCGGCGATCAAGCCTGCACCTCAAAAAGAAAAAAACCCGGAAATTTCGCTCTATACAAAAAACAATTGTCCGGACTGTGACAAGGCAAGGGCATTTTTGAATTCCAGAGAATTGACTTTTACGGAATACAATACGGATCAAGATGAAAAAGCAGCGGCCAAAAGAAAAGAAATTGACGATGGCAGCGATGCTCCGTTTGCGATTATTAACAGAAGTCAAATATACGGCTTTTCTGAAACTGTTTATGAACGTGCACTGAAGGCGTCGATACTTAAATGACCACAAACATCTTTTATTATACGGGAACGGGGAATGCTCTCTGGACGGCTCGTAAAATTGCCCAGAGGCTTCCCGATTCTCAACTGACATCCATCTGTCGTGTCCGGATGCAAAATCCTGCCTTTGATGCGCCGACGATCGGACTGGTTTTTCCCGTTCATATTTGGGGTGTGCCGCCTCCTGTCGTGGATTTTATCGAACATGGCAAGTTCGACTCACAGGCCTATATATTTGCTGTAGCCGTCAATGCGGGGCAGGTTGCGGCAACACTGCTTCAGCTTGAAAAACTGCTTCTTTCCCGGCGTCTTCGTCTTTCTTCCGGATTTTCTCTTGATTTGCCCAGCAATTACATTCCGTGGGGCGGGGCGATTACGCAAGAAAAGCAGCAGAAAAAATTTGCCGCCGCACTCCATAAAATGGAGTGGATCGGCCAAGTCGTTCAAAACCGCCAAGAATTGCTGCCGGATAAGGGACCATTCTGGCAAAATATCCTATTTACATGGATTTATCGCATGTCGCGTCCGCATGTGGCGGGAATGGACAAGTCATTTCTTGCCGATGAAAAATGCAACAAATGCGGAATTTGCGAAAAAATCTGTCCGGCTGAAAATATCCGGATTATTCAAGGCAAACCCACATGGCAGCATGCTTGTGAACAGTGTTTTGCCTGTATTCAGTGGTGTCCCCAGGAGGCCATTCAATACGGGAAGGGCACATCCCCAAAAAAGCGCTATCACCATCCCGAAATTACCCTTCAGGATATGATCGCCTCGTCGCGGAATAAATCATAATGATTGTAAGGCGATAGCGTCGATTTCCAGGGGCGCTCCTTTAGGAAGATTCGAGACTTCCACTGTTGATCGGGCAGGTGGTGCATCAGGAAAAAAATCCGCATAGATTGAGTTGACAACGGAAAAATCCGCCATGTTTTTTAAGAAGATGGTCGTTTTGACGATGTTTTTGAGGGATAGGCCGTTTTCTTCCAGAATGGTTTGAAGATTGGTGAGTACCTGAAAGGCAGCCGGCTTAATGTCCGTAATGATTTCGAGCGTCTCCGGGTTAATCGGCAATTGACCGGAAAGAAAAATCAGACCGTTTGCCTCTACGGCTTGAGAATAGGGGCCGGATGCCCGCAGTTTACAGGAGGAAAGAATTGTTTTTTTTAAAGATTTCTGTCTCATGGTGTCTCTTGATCGGTTTTTTCGGTTTTTCCTTCTTCTAAATTCAGATGCTCTTTGAAAATGTAAAGTTTGTCGCCGGGTGAAATTTTTCCGCTTTTATCCAAAGAATTCCAGATAGTCAAAGCCTTATAAGGCACTTGAAAGCGATTGGAGATGCCGTAAAGGGTGTCTCCTTTCCGCACGGTATAAACAGAAGCGTTTTTCAACGCCGTTTCTGCAGACATCAGTTTTTCATAACGTTTCTGAAAGCCGTCTGCCTTTCCCCGAGGAATATGGATCTGAAATGTTCCGGCGGGCAGGGAATAATATTTGATCTGCGGATTCAGGTCTTTAATGATTTTGAAATAGGTATCGGCAGCCTGTGCAATGACATGCAGGGGAATCGGTTGAAGGGCTTTGATTTCTACTGTGTCAAACTGTTCGGGTAAGTAGAGGTCCTCTTTTGTGAGACGATAACCAAATTTTTCCGGATTTGACATGATGATTTTTGCCGCCAAAATCCGGAAAACATACCGCTGAGTTTCCTGATTCAGGTAAAGTTGATAATAATTATTGACTTTCTGGACAAATATTTCTGATTTCAGTCCGTCTTCTCCCATGTTGTATGCCGCTGCGGCAAGCGTCCAGGATCCAAATAACCTATGCAGCTCTTTGAGATATTTGGTTGCCGCCAAAGTGGCCGAGGAAAAATTTCTTCTTTCATCAATATCGCTATTGATTTCCAAACCATATTTTGTGGCTGTGCTTTCAATAAACTGCCAGTATCCGGCTGCGCCTTTATTGGAGAAGGCCAGCGGCTTTAAAGAACTTTCCGCAATGGCAATATATTTGAGGTCATCCGGAAGAGCATGGGCTTTCAAAACTTTTTCTATTTCAGGAAAATAACGGTTGGCCCGTTTCAGCCATAAAATTATGTCATCACTGTTGTCTAGGGATAAAAGCAGTTCTCTTTCCAGGCGTTCACGAACGTCGGGAGAGGAAAGCGGTACTGGTTCTCCGCAAAAATTCAGCGGTTCGGTGATACGAATGGCTTCCAGAATGGCCTGCCCGGCGGATTTTTGCGGCTGCTGAACATGAGCTCTTGATGAGCAAGCGAAGATCAAAAGAAGGGATAAGGTAAATATCCACGGCTTAAATGGCTTCCAGGGAAAAACGGTTTTTCTCCGGCTGTTAAATCCTGATTTCATTTTTTTCTCAATATGCCCAGCGACTTAAAAAGAGGTCTTACTTCATATAATTCTGACGCGACTGCCTGCTGATAGACCAGATAAGGGGCTTGCCCTCCCTCGGTAGGATTGGGAAATATATCGTGAAAAGCCAGATATCCGCCGGGAATAATGTGCTTTGACCAGATTTCATAGTCATTCAGGACGGATTCATAGGCGTGGCTTCCGTCGATGAAGAGAAGCCCCAGCGGGGTTTTCCAAGCATGGCCAATGATTTCCGATTTTCCAATTACCGGAATGACACTATTTTCCAGTTGAAAATCAAAAAGGGTTTTCCGAAAAAGGCGCAGTGTGTCGATTTTTCCCGTTTGAGGGTCCAGTAAATCCGGATCAAAATATTCCTGGCCGGGTTGCTGTTCTTCCGAGCCGGTGTGATGGTCAACGGAAAATAAAATCGCCTTGTTTTCCCGGCAGGCAGAGCCCAAAAAAATGGCGGATTTGCCGCAATAGCTTCCGATTTCCAGACAGGGGGCGGATTTTGAAGCTTCCAGCGCGGTTTCGTAAAGGCGCAAAGCTTCCTCTTCATCCAAAAAACCTTTTACTTTTGAGACATTAACGAAATCAATTTGCAAAACAAACCATCCTTGAAATTAATATCTTTCCATAAACTTCTCTCAGAGAAATTGCAACTCAAACATGAGCAAAATTTCCCGTCCGTAAGATTCATTTTACCTTGCCATAGGGTTATTGCTGTTGTAATATTTTATTAACCCAATGAGGGTTGCTGGCGACGAACTGGTTTTACGTAAGGATGGGCCGTTGGCAATGGAAATGATGGGGCAAGTAATTTTGATTGCGGAAGGCGAAAAAAATGACCCAAAAGCAAAATAGAAACGCCAGCACCATTGATGCGGATCATTTAAGAAGGCTGACGCAAATCGGTTTGGCTCTTTCCGCCGAAAAAGATATCAATCGTCTTCTGGAAAAAATTCTGATTGAAGCGCGTGCGATTACTTCGGCAGACGGAGGAACCCTTTACCTGATGTCCAGCAACGGCCGAGAGCTTGAATTTTCTTTTGTTCAGAACGCTTCTCTGGGGATCACGATGGGTGGAGCGGGAGAGAAAATCACCTGGCCGCCCATCTTGTTGACAGATGCAAACGGTGTATTGAATCATGAAAATGTATCTGCGTATGTAGCCGTTACCGGGCAACCCGTCAATATTTCTGATGTTTATTCTGAATCCGGTTTTAATTTTGAGGGACCGAAAGCCTTTGACAGAAAAACGGGTTATCGGACACAATCCATGCTGGTAGTGCCGATGCGTGATCATGAGGGAGATATTATCGGCGTTTTGCAGCTGCTCAACGCGACAGATTCGGATACGGGCCAGGTGATTCCCTTTTCCGAGAGGGCGCAGGAACTGGCCTGGTCACTGGCATCTCAAGCGGCGGTGGCGTTGACCAACAAGTTGTTGATTATCGAGCTGGAAAATCTGCTGGATGCTTTCATCAAAACGATTGCCGTGGCAATCGACGAAAAGTCGCCCTACACTGGCGGGCATGTGCGGCGTGTGGCGGAACTGACGATGGCCATTGCGAAAAAGATCAACAAAGCGCAGGAAGGACATTTTGCAAAGACATGCTTTTCCGATGACGAGATGCAGGAATTGCGAACGGCGGCCTGGCTTCATGACGTCGGGAAAATTACCACGCCTGAACATGTGGTCGATAAAGCGACAAAACTGGAGACGGTTTGTGACCGGATTGAAGGTGTTAAAATTCGTTTTGAATTACTGAAGCGGGAATATCAATTGGCAATTCAATATGCTCAGAATGCCTTGGAAGGACATTTGTCTGATGAAGCCGAAAAAGAGTTGAAGCAACTGGATGATGAGTACCGGTTTCTTGAACAAATGAATAGTGGCAGCGAATTTACTCAGGATCAAATGATCGAGCGTATCCATCAAATCGCCAAAAGACAACTTTGCACAAGTTCACAAACCCTGCCGCTTCTTACCGAAGATGAAATTTATAATTTGAGTATTCGCCGCGGAACGCTCAATGACGAGGAAAGAGATATCATCAATAATCATGCAACAGTTACGCACCGAATGTTGTCCCAACTGCCTTTTCCGAAGAAAATGCAAAAAGTTGCCGAATATGCGGCTGCGCATCATGAGAAAATTAACGGCACCGGTTATCCAAGAGGTTTAAAAGGCGATCAGTTTCCCTTGCAGGCGCGTATTATCGCCCTGGCGGATGTTTTTGAGGCGCTGACCGCGAAGGATCGGCCTTACAAGAAAGGAAAGACGTTGAGCGAAGCATTAAAAATTATGAGTTTCATGGTCAAGGATCAGCATATCGATCCGGATTTATATGAGCTTTTTATCAAGGAGCGGATTTATATTGAATATGCCCGGCGGGAACTGGATTCGCAGCAGATTGATATGTAAATGGCGATGGACGATAGGTGGTGGAAGAAAATATAAGAAAAATATTTTTCTTGATTTTGCCTGTTTGTGTGATATGAGGCTTTCGTAGCGGTGATTTAATTGTAAATTGCTCCGCTCTATAAATGTGCTAAAGCACTGAAAACAATCAAGAAATTGAACCCGTGCTTTGGCGCGGGTTTTTTGCTTTTACGATAAGCAGGAATAAAAATTAATATAAGGAGAATAGAAAAATGCAGATTTCATCGGAAAGTGTCAAAGTGGGTCATCCTGATCTGGTGGCGGATATTATTGCCGCTAATGTGATTGCCGCCATTCTGGATGAAGAAAAGAAGCAGAAGCTTACCCTGGCCAACATGCCGCACTGCGGAATTGAGGTCTTTCTGGGCAAGGGAATATGTATGGTCGGAGGTGAAGTCAGATCAAGAGTATCTGTGGATATAGACAAAATTGCCAGGGATTCTGTGATCGAACTCGGATATAATCATGCGGCTGTCGGTTTGAACGGACATTTAATGGGTGTTTTAAATGCCATTATTCCCCAGTCACCGGACATTAATCAGGGAACCAGTTGCCTTTTGAACAAAGATCGTGAAATAGGCGCCGGCGATCAGGGGATCATGTATGGGTATGCCACGGATGAAACGCCGGAAATGCTTCCCTTGCCTTATGTTCTGGTGAATAAATTGATGAGGGCTTTTGAGTTTTGTCAAGACCCGATTTTTGCGCCGGACGGCAAGGGGCAGGTATCGGTTGATTATGACACCAAAACCGGCAAACCGCTGCGCGTGGCCAAGATTCTGATGTCCAATGCCGTTGATTACCGGTTTGTCAAAGGGGATCGTCTGAAAATTCGAGATCGCGCAAAAAAAATTGCCTTTGATTCTCTGAAAGATTGTGTGGATAAAAAAACGGAGTTTTTGTTCAACCCAACGGGGGAATGGAATGCCATCAATTCCTGCAGCGCGGCGGATTCTGGCGTAACGGGAAGAAAACTGGTTGTCCAGTTTTACGGCGGTTTTCCTGGAGCCCAGCTGGGAGGCGGAGCTGTGGTCAATAAAACGCCGGAGAAAGTGGATTGTTCGGCGGCATTCGGCGCACGCTATGTCGCCAAAAATATCGTCGCAGCGGGACTTGCCGCCAAATGTTCCGTTCAACTAGCCTACGCTATCGGCATTGCCAAGCCCTTCTCGATTTATGTAAATACTTTCGGAACGGGCAAAATAGCCGATGAAAAATTGGGCCATCTGATTGAAAACCATTTTGATTTGACGCCGGAAGGTATGATTGAGAAATTTGATTTGCTCAATGGGGACATTTACCGGAAAATTCCCCGCACCTTTTTTATGGATGATTATCCGTGGGAAAAAACGGATATGGCCAAGACTCTGCAAAAAGCTGCAAAATAGCGGATCACGCCATGGGTGGTGATTTCCGAATAACTAATTTCTGGGAAGTTTGTCAGAAGAAGAATCATTAGGAGAAGATTTTGATTCCAAGATATTCGCGAGAAAAGATGGCCGCGATCTGGAGCCAGGAAAACAAGTACCAAAAGTGGCTGGACGTGGAAGTGGCGGCTTGTGAAGCAATGGTCAAGTTGGGAAAAGTTCCTCCCGAGGCACTTGACCATATTCGATCCAGGGCGTCAATCGATGTTGCCCGGATTGATGAAATTGAAAAAACTACCAAGCATGATGTGATCGCTTTTGTATCCTCTTTGACGGAAAAAATCGGGGAGGACGGTCGATTTATCCATATGGGGCTGACCTCATCCGATGTTCTGGATACGGCCCTAGCAGCGCAGTTAAAGGAAGCGGCTGGGGTTTTACTGGATGATCTGGATCAGCTTTTGGATGTTTTAAAAAAGAAAGCTTTTGATCATAAAAATACGTTAATGATTGGCCGTTCACACGGCATTCATGCCGAGCCGATTACGTTCGGCATGAAGATGGCTCTTTGGCATCAGGAAATGGGGCGCAACCGTCAACGCCTGTTTTGCGCAAGGGAATCCATAAGCTACGGGAAAATCTCCGGGGCGGTAGGCACTTTTTCATTTATCGATCCATTTGTTGAGGAGTATGTATGTGAAAAAATGGGTTTGAAACCAGCACCAATTTCTTCACAAATCGTGCAGCGGGATCGCCATGCCGAGTTTTTCTCCGTCCTGGCGATCATTGCATCCTCGCTGGATAAATTTGCCCAGGAAATCCGTCTGTTACAAAGGACGGAAGTCCGGGAAGCAGAAGAATATTTTTCTCCGGGACAAAAAGGATCATCGGCGATGCCACACAAGCGCAATCCTGTTCTTTCGGAAAATATTTCCGGTCTGGCCAGGCTGGTGCGCTCTTATGCAGTGGCGGCATTGGAAGATGTTGCCCTGTGGCACGAGCGCGACATCAGTCATTCCTCCGTGGAGCGCGTAATCGGTCCGGACGCGACCATTGTTTTGGATTTTATGCTGGGCCGGTTTACCGGCCTGATGGATAAGCTAGTGGTTTATCCGGATCGGATGATGGCCAATCTGAAGATGACGCACGGCGTCATTTTTTCACAAATGGTGCTTTTGAACCTGATTGAACAAGGGACAACACGTGAAGATGCGTATGCGATTGTCCAGAAAAACGCCATGAAATCATGGCATGAAGGGTTGGAATTTAAAGACCTTCTTTCCAGCGATGAAATCGTTCGGCAATATCTGGATGAAAAAGATCTGGAGCGTATCTTTAATATGAATAACTTCTTGAAAAATTTGGATTTTATTTTTAAGCGTGTTTTTGGCGCCGCCTAATGAAATTTCAGGGATTGAAACGAATTTATTCTGTCGGTTCAATCCCTTTGCTTATTTCACCAAAACCGTATCTTTCAGAAAAGCGTCATTCGTTTCCGGATAATCAATGGTGTAGTGTAGTCCACGGCTTTCTTTTCTGGCAAGGGCGCTTTGGACAATCAGCTTGGCGACCGTCGTGATGTTCCGCAATTCGATCAAGTCCTTTGTTACCCGGTAATTCCAGTAGTACTCGTCGATTTCTTTCTGAATCATCTCGATGCGACGCAAGGCGCGTGCCAGTCTTTTGTCCGAACGGACGATTCCCACGTAATTCCACATACAACGGCGGATTTCATCCCAGTTGTTGGTGACGACGATGCTTTCGTCACTTTCAGAAGCATCTCCCGGATCCCATGGCCGGATTGGCATTTTATTCAGTTCCGTCAGGCGGAAAGACTTCGAGATTTTCGTATAAACCCGATGGGCGTAAACCAAAGCTTCCAGAAGGGAATTGCTGGCCAGCCGGTTGGCGCCGTGCAGGCCGGTGCAGGAAACTTCGCCGCAGGCAAACAGGTTGTCAATAGAGGTTTTGCCGCAGTGATCAACTGCCACACCGCCACAAATGTAATGGGCCGCCGGAGCAATGGGAATCGGCTGCACGGCCATATCGATACCGTATTCCATACATTTGTTGTAAATATTGGGAAAACGATTCATCAGGTAAGCACGGGTGTGATGGGTGATATCCAGCAGAACATATTCGTTGCCGGACTGCTTGATTTCGTTGTCGATTGCTTTGGCCACCACATCACGCGGCGCGAGACTCTTCATCGGGTGATACTTTTCCATAAACGTATCGCCGTTTTTTAATTTGAGGACTCCACCCTCGCCGCGTACGGCTTCGCTGATAAGAAATGCCTTGGCTTCCGGGTGAAAAAGGCAGGTGGGATGAAACTGGATAAATTCCATGTTGGCGACTTTTGCGCCAGCCCGGTATGCCATGGCGATTCCGTCTCCCGTGGCAATGTCGGGGTTGGTGGTAATCAGATAAACCTTGCCCGCGCCTCCGGTGCAGAGGATGGTATATTTGGCCCGGTAGGTGGATATGGAGTTATTGTGGATATCGAGTACGTAAGCGCCTAGGCAGTTGATCGTTCGGCCTGAGGTATCCTTTTGGAGAATAAGGTCAATGCCGATATGATTTTCATAAATGCGAACCTGCTGTAAACCGGCTACTTTTTCGTGCAACGCCCGTTCAATTTCACGCCCGGTCAGATCCTTGGCGTGCAGAACCCTTCGGCGATGATGGCCTCCCTCCTGCCCCAAATCATAAAGGTTGGGAGGTTCTTCCGATTTTGTGAAATTAACGCCCCACTCGACTAATTCCTGAATACGAGGAGGAGCTTCGCGAACAACAAAGTCAACAACCTCTTTATTGCAAAGTCCTGCGCCGCAAACCAGCGTGTCGTCGATGTGCTCTTCAAAACTGTCTGTCTTGTCTGTTACCGCAGCGATGCCGCCCTGGGCATAATTCGTGTTGGATTCTGATTTTTCTTTTTTAGTGACGATGGCCACGTCTCCCAGCTGTGCCAGTTTGATGGCCAGACTTAAACCTGCAATGCCGCTACCGATAATTAAAAAGTCAGTTGAAATTTCCATGGATGATTATCCGCCGATCTTAACGATTTTAGAAAAGTTTATTTACAAATAGCGGGTGCTTTTATATAAGGCTTTCTTGTGTTTTGTAAAGAAAATTGTTGGAGAAGAATTGAAAATTGATTGTTTTAGGAATCGAATCGTCATGTGACGAAACAGCGGCGGCCGTCGTGAAAGACGGGAGAATGCTTTCCAATGTCATCGCTTCGCAGATTGTCGATCATTGCGCTTTTGGAGGCGTGGTGCCGGAACTTGCTTCGCGCAAGCATGTGGAAGCCATCCTGCCCGTCATTCGTCAGGCTATAGCGGATGCAGGACTAAACTTGAAAGATCTTGAGGGAATTGCTTTCACACGCGGACCTGGCCTGATCGGTTCACTTTTGGTAGGAATGTCTGCCGCTAAGGCGCTGGCATATGGAATATCTGTTCCGTTTATCGGCGTCAATCATCTGGAAGGGCATATTTCCGCATCCCTGCTTTCTGAAAAAAAACCAAAATATCCTTTTGCTGCGCTGGTGGTTTCCGGAGGGCACACCAATGTTTATCTTGTTGAAAAATATAATGAATTTCAATTATTGAGCCAAACGCGCGACGATGCCGCGGGTGAAGCCTTTGACAAAGCGGCCAAACTTTTGAATCTGGGCTATCCGGGAGGTGTGGTGATTGACCGGATGGCAAAAGCAGGAAATCCCAAAGCCTTTGAATTTCCGCGCGCCATGAAGGATTCTCCGGATTTCAGCTTCAGCGGCTTGAAAACATCGCTGTTAACTCTGTTCAAAAAAAGGGAAGGGAAGTTTACAGATCAAGAACTTATGGATGTTGTGGCAAGTTATCAGGAAGCCATCGTGGAGGTGCTGGTTGATAAAACGATTCGAGCGGCAGGTGATCATCAACTTACTCAAATTGTTGTCTGCGGCGGCGTGGCCGCAAACAGCCGGTTAAGGCAAAAATTTTCCGAGGCGGCGGTAAGAGCCGGTATGGAATTGTTTATTCCGCCGATGGTTTTGTGTACGGATAATGCCGCCATGATTGCCGCTCTGGGAGAAATTCTGCTAAGAAACGGGAAGTCGGATGCACTGGATTTAAATGCTGTATCACGATGGCCTCTGGCAGCCCGTGCGGGAAAAACATGATGAGACCAGGAGACATTCTTCATCGGTACGGCATTGTGCCGCGAAAAGGACTTAGTCAGTCTTTTTTAATGGATAATAATATCATCAAAAAGATCGCCGATGCTGCGCAAGTTTCATCTGAAGATGTTGTGGTTGAAATCGGATCGGGAATCGGAGTTTTAACAGACGAACTTGCCAAAAATGCTAGGCAGGTGATTGCCGTGGAAATCGATATTCGGCTGATGGAGATTCTCAAAGATTCGTTTGCCGGATGTTCCCATGTCGAGATGATCTCCGGTGATATATTAAAATTGAATTTATCTTCAATATCAAGCCAGTATGGTTCCAAGTTACATGTCGTTGGCAATGTTCCTTACTCCATATCGAGTCCCGTAATTTTTCAGTTGTTATCCTACCGATCTGTGATCCGCGGCTTTACACTAATGCTGCAGAAGGAAGTGGTAGAGCGTCTGGTATCACCACCGGACAACAAGTCCTATGGTGTTCCTTCCGTTTTGCTCCAGATGTATGCGCATGTGGAGCGGCTTTTTGATGTTTCTGCAAATTGTTTTTACCCGCGTCCGAAAGTGGAATCCTCTGTTATACGGGGAATGATTCGGAAAAAGCCACTCGTTGACGCAGGTGATGAAAACTTGTTTAGCCGTTTGGTGAAATCAGCCTTTGCCAGAAGGCGGAAGATGCTTTTCAACAGTTTAAAAGGCTCAGGGCTTTTAGAAGAATACTCTGAATTCGATATCAAGGAAGCGTTGGAGGATGCGGGTATTGACGGTAGAAGAAGGGCCGAGACTCTTTCCGTCGAGGAGTTTGGCTATCTGAGCCATCTTCTCTTTCTTCGGCAATCGAAAAAAAATGTGTAATAGTGGAATTGTCCTGTTAAAGATGATTTATCTTGACTTTGTGAAGAGCCGGTTTTACAAAAACGAGAAATGAAGTCTATGAGGTGAAAAATGAAATATATAAGATATTTAATGGTGTTTGCAATATGTGGAGCGGTCATGTTTCTTCCAACCGTGAATAAAACGGTTTGGGCCGATGAGAAAATTATTGATTTCATTATCAAAGCCAGTCCGGGAGGTCAGGCATCGGTTATTCCTGAGGATTTTTTAAGAACGGGAAGTGACGACAACTACGGGTATGCCTATGAAGGCTATCTGGATGGTTTTAAGATTATCTGCCGGACCAAAGGCGGTGTGATCAAGTCTTTGCATGCGCAAAAGCAGTTTAATACTGGCGATATGAGCGCAGAGCATACTTACTATAACATTTTAGGGAGTGTTTTAACCAAATTGATGAAAAAATATTCCGGTACGCTTATCGATGAAAAAGGCAGGGGCGAAAGCACCGACAAGGTGCCGTATGATTACGGAGAGTATTGCTATTACACGGCTTTAAAGGGAAATGGCAAGACCATAAAATCTAAAAATTACAAGCTGGGCTTCTGGTATGATCTCGGTGTCTGGAAGCGATGCGATAATTATAGTTATAATGGGTCCAACCCCGGGAATGTGATCATCGAATTCCGGACGAATCATTAATTTCTGATCAGAAGAGTTAGAACCCGTTTCGTCTTGACACCGGAATGTAAATTAAGTATGTTTTATCCAGTATGGATAGAACTTGAAATTACTGCATAATTGCCAGGAATGCTTTATGAAAAAAAATCTGCTTGCTTTTTTGATCGGTCTTTCAATGGCTTGTTTTTTTCCCGCCTATGCCCAGAACACCATTATTGCAAAGGGCAGGGCGACGAATCAACATAATCTGGACATCGCTTGTGCCCGAGCCCTTGACGAGGCCCAGCGAAATGCCGTGGAACAGGCGACGGGAGTAATGATTACCAGCACAACCGATGTGGAGAATTATCAGGTGAAGATGGATCGCATCCTTTCGGAGTCCAAGGGATTTATTAATCGTTATAAAATCATTTCAGAAAAGAAGTTCAAAGCGGACTGCGAGGTGGAGATTGAAGCGGATGTCAGTGTCGGAAAATTAAAAGACAAAATGATGGCCATCAATCTGATTATGGCACGCAAAGCTAAACCAAGGGTAATGTTGGTTCTGCACGATGCCATTGCCGAGGCGGCAATGGCAAAATATTTAATTCAGCACAATTTTAAATTGGTTGACAAAAAAATATCCGGCAAAGCCATGAGTATGGAGCCTTTGACGGAGGTTTCGGATGCGAAGGTTTTGCGGGGAATGGCCGAGCGGTTTGGCGCCGAGGTGTTGATTGTCGGAACCGTTTCCGCTGACAGTAAGTCTTCGACCATTTATAATGTAGAAATGAACAAAAACACGGTTGTTGTTACCGGAAAGGTGATTAACGGCGATACAGGTGAAATTGTTACGACGGCCAGCGAATCGAAATCCGACAACAAAATGAAAGGGGATTACAAGTCGTTAATAGAAGAAACATCCAGTAAGGTAATTTCAAAGCTGGTGGATGATGTGCTGGAGAACTGGTCGAAAGAATTGTCGAATACCGTTACTGTCAAACTTATTGTGACCGGACTTGAAGATGATCTTCTGGACGACTTCAAATTGGCTTTGCATGAGCACATCAAAGGGGTTAAAGATGTGAATGAACGACTATTTACGGAAGGGCGCGCCGAATTTGATCTGGAAGTTGAAGGCGATGCAAAAGGTGTTGCTCACGATCTTAAGAAAATTGTCTTGAACAAAAGAAAGATTAAAATCAAATCAAGAAGTCAAAATCGGGTTGATGCCGTTTTACAGCGTTAGCTCAAAGAGAGTGGAAAAAATATTCGAGGAGGCCGTGATGAAGAATATAAAGCCCCATTTTTTAATGACGTCCATCATAATTCTGTTTTTTCTGGTGTCCTGTGTCGGAGTGAATGAAAGCTTCAAACAGGGGCAGGATTTTGCAAATCAAAACCGGTGGGAGGAAGCTGTCCAGTATTTTCAAAAGGCGGTCAGCGAAGAACCGGATAACCAGCAATACAAAGACGCTCTGGCCGGCGCCAAACATCAGGTCGCCAGGGGGCGCCTAGCCAGAGCCAAACAATCCTACGCGTCAGCCGGGGAAAACTTTGTGTCTTTGGAAAGATTGGCCAAGGAAGCGGATACTTTGCTCGCGATGGATCCGAATGATTCCGAGATCAAATCTTTTCATGCAACAGTCAACGGCAAAATCAATGGTATGAAATCGAATTTGATCGGTCTTTATCAGGAAGCGGAAAAGGATATGCAGAGAGAAGACTGGTTGGCGGCCATGAATAAACTCAAGAGGGTGAATGAGGTTTTTCCAAATTACGAAGACACGGCAAATCGTCTGAAGCGCTGCCAGTCGGAGGGTGCAAGGTCCCTATATCAACAGGCCATTAACTTCGGTAAGGAAGAAGATTGGAAAGCCGCTTCGGAAACCTTCAAACAGGCGATGGAACTCAATCCTGCTTATCTGGACGTTTCCAAGCAATATCAGGCAGCTCTTCAAAAAGATAATTCCAAATATTATGTGGCGGAAGCGGCCAAAGCCGAGGCAGCCAAAAAATGGGACCGCGCCCTGTTGCTTTATGAAAAAGCCCTGGATTATCCGCAGGCTGATCCAGGAATAGGCAAGAAACTGGAAGAACTGAAACTGAAAGCCAGCAATATTTATTTTGAGGAATCCATTGCTCTTCTCAAAGAGGAAAAGCTGTACGGTGCTCATAAAAAAATCGAGCTGGCCAGAAAATATTCTGCTTCCATTCAGGAAAATCCGCAATATCCTGAACATACATCCCGTCTCTTTGCTGCTTTGATGAAAAGAGCGGAAAAGTATATTGAAAAAGAAATGTGGGGAAATGCACTCATCTGGCTTCAGAAAGTAGAATCATTCAATCCGGATTATCCGGAATTATTTCAAAAAATGAATGATGTGAAGGATCCGATCACCAGGCGGGTCCGCAAGTCCATTGCGGTTTTTGATTTTGGTGCACCCAGTACGGAAAAAGACGCGGGAAAAATAGCCGCAAATAAATTGATCGCATTTCTGCATAAAAATGCCAGTGTTGATTTACGAATCATTGAAAGAGAAAATCTGCAGTCAATTTTAAGAGAAATGCAGCTCAGTCAAACAGGTTTGGTGGACATCAAAACCGCTCAAAGTGTCGGGAAGATGCGTGGTATCGATACCTTCATTATGGGCGATGTCTTGCAGTACACGCATAAATATACCGATAATCCCAGTGTAAATCAGGTTAAGGTCATGGTCGATGAAGAAGAAGTTCGCAATCCGGATTTTTCCGACTGGCTGATTCTCAATCCCAAACCATCGGAAGATGATATGAAAAATGCTCCGCCCCGGACGATCAAGAAAAAGAATTATCAACTGATACCCAATAAACAGGGGGTAGCTAAAATTACGGCCATGTTGGAAATCTCCTTTAAACTGGTGGATACGCAAACCGGTGAAATTATTGCCAATACAGTTTCCGGAAAGTTAATTAAGGAAGATAAATACCAGGAGGGGTTGCCGCTGGCCAAAATTGTCCAGGATCCTCTGGAGTTGCCGACTGAAGCAGAAGTGCTTGATGAGTTAACGAATGAGAAAATTTCTGAAATGGGGAGACATGTTTTGAAACATTATCAGAGCCTCGAAGTGGAATATTTCAACAAGGGGCAGGACTTGCAAAAACGCCGGAATTATGAAGCGGCTCTTGAAAAATATGTTGATGCTGTTTATGATGAAAAGCTAAAGGGCATTTCCACGCCCATATCCAAGAAATCGTTGGAACTCATCGATATGATTACTAAATATTATTAATGAAATTGATGGGTTTCGGAGGCG
Organism: Smithellaceae bacterium; assembly: GCA_035416785.1. Lineage (GTDB taxonomy): Bacteria > Desulfobacterota > Syntrophia > Syntrophales > Smithellaceae > UBA8904. The sequence goes on from DAOLNX010000023.1 coordinate 31,874, forward strand.
GAAATCTGCAGATGCTGAAGAAAAAAATTCTGAACGCTCTGATCGCCATTCTGGTTTTATTGGTGCAAGCGGGTGGAGCTTTTGCTAGTGAATATAAACTCTCCGTTTTTAATTTTGTTACGATGGATCTGGAATCCTCGGGGCTGGGAACAAGTGTAGCTAATACGCTGATCAGCGTGCTGAAAACGGATTCTCCCGTATCTATTCTTGACCGAAAAGACTTGGAAACATTTCTGAATCTTAACGATCTCCAACAAAACGATCAACTGGACAATGTTGTAAATATCGGTTCAAGACTGGGGCTTGATTACATTGTGGTTGGGTCTGTCGCAAAAAGAGGATCCTCCATTACCGTAAAATGCAGCCTGATTCAGATCGATAAGAAAAAAGAAGCGTATCGAACCAGTGTTCGTGCATTCGGCGAAGCTGCATTGACTTCGGAGATTACTAAGTTAGGTTCTTCGTTAATTGCCGTGCTCAAAAAAAATGATCCGGCCAGAACCGGAGGTGCGACATCGGATGTGGAGCCGAAAGCTGTATTAATATCACCTCATCATTTTCAAAAATATCCAGGAAACAGAAAAATCATTCTACGCTGGCAGATTGCGCAGGGGAGCTCTGTTACGGGGTATGAAGTTTACAGAGCGCTCAATGCCAATGGGCCGTTTGCCATGCTGGGGCAAACTGACAAGACTGAATATCACGATTTAGACGTTGAAAGCAGAATCGATTATTATTACAAGGTCAGGGCCTACGATAAATCAAGCCGTTTCAGTGATTTTACGTCCGTGATTTCTGCCCGAACAGATTTTGCACCCAATCCGCCCATTATCTTAAAGACCGAAGGGCGTTCTAAAAGCCTATTAATCGTCTGGGTTCCCAGCCCTATCAAAAGCGAAGATCCTTCCAGATTGGCCGGGTACAAAGTGTACCGCTCTGAAGAGGAGCATGGATCATATCAGGAGGTCAGCAAACTGTCATTGAATGAACTTTCCAGTAATGATGAGGGAAAAATATTATATCGGGTGACGGCGTTGCCGGATGGCCAGGCCTTTTTTTATCGTATTTCCGCTTTTAATGAAAAAGGCATTGAAAGCGAGTTGTGCAATCCTATCAAGGGGGTAACATTGCCG
>DAOLNX010000024.1:0-32359 GCA_035416785.1 Smithellaceae bacterium
CTCATAATTATCTTGAATTTTTATGTAGCCTATGAAATAAATTTGCGACGTTGCTGTATTGTCGACATAAAATCTGAATATCCGACTAGGAATCATTCAGGAAACAAGATCCAGGAGGAAGAAGAAGAAAAATGAAAGAAGGCATTCACCCGGACTACAAGGAAACCACCATCACATGCGTTTGCGGGAATGTGATTGAAACCAAGTCCACGAAAAAAGACATAAAGATTGAAATTTGTTCCAACTGCCATCCGTTCATGACCGGAAAACAAAAAATCATCGATACGGCCGGACGCGTGGAAAAGTTCAAGAAAAAATACGCAAGCCAACAGGAAGCAACCCCGGCGGCAAAGAAAACAGTCAAAAAAGCATAAACTTGAACTCACAAGCAGATATTTCCTTTGGATGTCGTCCTCATGATACACAGATCAATGTCTTTCAGACATTTGCGCTTATGGCTTCATTCTTTCGGAATGCAGCCATAAGCGCTTTTTTAAAATTCTCCCAAACCAGCGCAACAGGAAAAAAACAAAACCGGCACGAGCTATGGAGATAATACGCAACAAGCTTCGCGATATCGAACTGCGCTACCGGGAACTTGAGGGATTGTTAAGTGACCCCGAAGTCGTTTCCCGGCAGGGCGTATATCAGAAGTATGCCAAGGAACACTCGGATTTAACACAACTCGTGGAGCTGATCCGCCAAGATGAAAAGCTTCAGGCGCACATTGCCGATACCCGTGATCTTCTTCAGGAAACTGATGAAGAAATCCGGGCGATGGCCAAGGAAGAAATGCCGCGTCTCCAACAGGAACTGGCCGAACTGGAATCAAAAATCACAATTCTCCTTCTGCCCAAAGATCCCAACGACGAAAAAAATGTTTTTCTGGAAATTCGTGCTGGCACAGGCGGCGATGAAGCCGGTCTGTTTGTCGGTGATTTATTCCGTATGTACGCTCGCTATGCCGAATCACAGGGCTGGCGAGTAGAAGTCGTCAGTTCATCGCCCGCGGGCGGCGTCGGCGGCTTCAAGGAAATCATCGCCCAGATTGATGGCCACGGCGCATACAGCCGTCTGAAATACGAAAGCGGTACGCATCGCGTTCAGCGCGTTCCTGTAACGGAAGCTCAGGGAAGAATCCATACCTCGGCGGTCACGGTCGCCATCATGCCGGAGGCCGAGGATGTGGATGTGACCATTGATCCCAGCGACTTGCGTATCGATGTATACCGTTCAACCGGTCATGGCGGCCAAAGCGTCAACACCACCGACTCCGCCGTCCGCATCACCCATCTGCCGACCGGCCTGGTGGTAACCTGTCAGGACGAAAAATCGCAACTGAAAAATAAAGTCAAAGCCATGAAAGTATTGCGCGCAAGGCTGCTGGATGCTATGGTACAGAAACAAAATGCCCAACAGGCTCAGGACAGAAAAAGCCAGGTCGGCTCGGGCGACCGGTCGGAAAGAATCCGAACCTATAATTTTCCGCAGGGAAGAATCACCGATCACCGCATCAATCTGACCCGTTACGATCTGGAAAATTTCATCAACGGCAACATCGGCTCCGTAATCGACGCTCTGGCCGCCCATCATCAGGCTGAGCTTCTCAATAAACAGGGACAATAAGACATCATGGAACAAACGATGACACGAAAACCCACCTACGAAGAACTGGAACAGAAAATTCGCTTGCTTGAGGAAGAAAACCTGAAGGGGCAGCAAGCCCTGCTGGAACTGAAGGAACAAGAAAAAAAATACCAGCAAGTGGCTGTAAACGCTCACGATGCCATCATCACCGTGGATTTTGAAGGAATTATCACGTATGCCAATCCTGCGGCTCTGGAACTGGCAGGCGGGATGAACCTGATGGGAATATCCCTATATCATTTGGCTCCTCCGGAACTACTCGATAAACAAAAGCAAATGTTTTCCATGAGACGTCAGGGATATGCGGAAACCCTTTCTTATGAATGGACCCTGCAATCATCTCATAACCATTCATTTCTCTTTCTTGACGTAAAATCGTCGCTTCTTCTGGAAAAGTCAAAACCTGCCGGCGTTTTGTTTATCGCCCGGGATATTACGCAAAGAAAGCTGGCCGAGGAGGCTATTCGAAATTCACAAAATCAATTAACCGATATTATTGAATTTCTTCCGGACGCCACCTTGGTAATCGATAAACAAGGCAATGTCATCGCCTGGAACCGGGCCATGGAAATCATGACCGGCTGTCCTGCGGAAGAGATTTTAGGTAAAGGCGACTATGAATACGCCCTTCCTTTTTACGGCGAAAGGAGGCCGATTCTGATTGACCTGGCCCTGCATCGCCGATCGGACATGGACTCGAAATACACAAAAATACAGGAAAAGGGAGACATCCTCTTCGGAGAGTCCTACACGCCCAATCTTCCCGGCGGCGAGGCCTATTTGTCGGCAACGGCCTCCGTTTTGCGGAATTCCAGGGGGGAGATCATTGCCGCCATCGAATGCATCCGCGACACCACGGACCGCAGAGCGCTGGAAAAAGAACACCAGCATACTCTGGAACGCATGAGAAAGACTCTGGGCAACACGGTTCAGGCCATTGTCGCCCTCGTCGAAGCACGCGATCCCTACACGGCGGGCCATCAACGCCATGTGGCGGACATCGCCCGAACCATCGCCAACGAAATGGGGCTTTCGAAGGAGCGAATTGACGGCCTGCGCGTCGCCAGCACCATGCACGACATCGGAAAAATCTGCGTTCCCTCTGAAATTCTGACGATGCCGCGAAAATTGAGTTCCCTGGAACTGAACATCATTCGCAGCCATGCTCTGTCCGGATACAATATTCTGAAGGATATTGATTTCCCCTGGCCTATCGCCCGAATCGTGCTGGAGCATCATGAAAGGATCGGCGGCACCGGATATCCCAACGGAACCAGCGGCGAAGACCTTCTTCTGGAGTCGCGCATCCTGGCCGTGGCGGACGTTGTCGAGGCCATGGCCACGGACCGACCCTACCGTCCTTCTCTGGGTCTCAATGCAGCCCTGGATGAAATCACAAAAAACAAAGGCACTTTGTATGATCCGTCCGTCGTAGATGCCTGCCTGCGCATTTTCAACGAGCACGGCTACCGGATCAAGCATTGATCAAAGCCATTGTATTCGATTTCTATTTTTCCGGTTCAAACTGATTTTTCGCCAACCAGAAAGAAGGCAGGTGCCGAAACAGATAGAAAAGACTCTTCCGGTGCTGCCAGATACGCTTGCGGAATTTTTTTCGCCAGGCCGGATCGGAATAAAAGCGCTTCACATGTTCGTTATACAGCCGGTCTAACCTTTCCCGGGAGGCAATTCCCCGCGGAACAAAAACAAAGTTCAGACAATTCATGCGACGCCAGTCCTCCTCAAACTCCCCCTCCTGGCTGATGGTTGACCACAAAGGCGCGCCGGGAAACGGCGTAAACTTAGCCATATTCATATCATCCAGCCCCAGTTCCAGAATAAAGTCGGACGTCCGCCGGATGGATTCTTCCGTTTCTCCCGGCAAGCCCATCATAAACAGGCCTTTGGCACGCAGCCCCGCAGCCTGAATCCGACGCACCGTATCGCTAACAGCCTCCAGGGATACCCCAGACTTGTGCCGCAAAAGCATGTCCGGGTCCGCCGATTCAATTCCCACAGACACCATCAGGCAACCGGCTTTTTTCAGCATTTGCAGGAGATCATCATCCGTATAGCCTACGCGCACGGCACAGTTGAAGTTCACGTTCAGCGGCGTTCGCGCCAGTTTCTCGCAAAGCTCAACGATCCTCCCACGATGGGCGGTAAAAAGATCATCATAAATGTTCATGTGACGAACACCATAGCGATCTCGCAAATATTTCATGTGGTCATAGATATAGGCTGCCGAATGATAACGAAAACCCTTCTTGAAAACGGAGCGGTCGCAATAGGAGCACTGAAACATGCAACCCCGGGAAGTAATCATGGTGGCTCCCGGCGTCAAAACATAGCTGAAAAGGGGCAGATGATAATCACGGGGAAATCCGGGCAGCTTTTCATAAGCCGGAAAGGGAAGATGATCCAAATCGGCAATAGGCTCCCTTGGCGCATTGGCAACAGCGACACCTTCTCGGTTCCGGTAAATCAGGCCGGATATGGACGCGGGCTCCATGCCTGAGGCAAGCTCGCTTAAGGTTAGCTCTCCTTCTCCCGCAACAAAAAAATCAAAGGCCAAATAAGCAGCAAGCAGAGCTTCGCGAAGCGCCGAAACATGAACACCACCACAAACCGTAATAATATAAGGATCTTGTTCTTTAAGATGCCGCGCGATTTCGGCGGCATCCGGAAAAGACGAGGTGGTGGCCGAAAAACCCACCATCCGGGGCTGAAACGCCAAAATGGCCTGCGCCTGCTTGTTCACCTCCACCGGCGCCCCGGGACCGAGGCAGTCGTATACAAAGACCTCATGCCCTTCGCGGAGCAGGTAGGCCGCAATCGAAAGCAGCCCTTGCGGCACCATCCGGTTAGCGACGTCCGTAATATCACGTGCACCCGGAAACCAGTTTGATCCGCGCGGATGCACCAGCACAATGCGCATTTTCCTGCATTCGGACCTCATGGATGGATTTTCCTTCCCAGAAACGGTTCGAAATGATGCCATTCAAAGGGATGCTCCGCAGCAAAACGAGCCAGGTCGTCCGCATAGATTTGCGCCGACTTCTGGACTGCCGCCTTTCTTTCCACCCGGGATGCCGCCGTCACCTTCCGGCCCGGAAATACTTTAACATGATACTGACCAAAAGCCTCCGAATGAACAAAAAACGTCATCAGGGGCGCACCCGTCATCAGGGCAAATAAGTGCGGTGTATCCGGCAGGCAAACCTCATGCCCCAGAAAATTCACGGTCACATGCGTCTGCTCACCCCAGAGTCTGTCTCCCGTCATGGAAACAATGCCGCCTTCACGCAAAAATGAAATCCCTTCCAGAAGCGCAAACGGAGATTTCTCCTTCTCATCCGTGGTCACAATACGAACCCCGGCATCGGCCAGATGATCCTTATGAATGCGTTCAACCTGCTCCCGATGCCTGGCGCCCAGATACAGCATAATCGGCAGCCCCTTTTCATTCAACCGTTGCGCCGCCAGTTCCCAGTTTCCCATATGGGACATCAGAACGATTGCGCCGGTTTTGTTCTTTACCGCCTCATCCAGAAGCTCCCAACCCTCTCGCTCAAATTTCGCCTCTCGTGCGACCCAGGGAATAAAGCGATGAACATAAACATCCGTGAAGCGGTGGTACTGTTTCCAGGCGCAATACAGGGGAAAGAAACCATTTCTGTCCGGATAAAGCGCACGGTAAAACTTCAGGCTTCCCGCCAGCCGCGTCGGAAATACAAAAAAATAGCCGGTGGCAATCCACCAGGATAGCATCCGGAAAAACCACAAACCCAAACTCTGTGAAAGAAAAAGCGTTATTTTAAAGAAAAACGTCTTCACAAAAACCGCTCTCCGCCCTGTCTGGTTTCATCCATATCCTTCCGGATTCATTTCCTGCCATCTCCAGGTATCCACACACATATCGGCAAGACCGCGCCGCGCTGTCCAGCCCAACAGCTCTTTTGCGCGGGAAGGATCGGCAAAGCAGACGGCAATATCGCCGGGACGCCGATTTACAATCTCATAAGGCACTGTTTTTCCTGAAACTTTTTCGAATGCCTGGATCATTTCCAGCACACTGTAGCCCCGGCCGCCGCCAAGATTGATCACCAGGGGTGGATCCCATTTGTCGTTTCCGCAGGTGCCGTGAAGAAAACGTGTGCTAAAATCCAGCCTTTCCAGGTAACGCAGAGCGGCCAGATGCCCACAGGCCAGATCCATCACATGGACATAGTCTCTTACCCCCGTGCCATCCGGCGTGGGATAATCGTTTCCGAAAACATTCAGCCGCTTTCGCCTGCCCACCGCCACCTGACTGATATAGGGCATCAGATTGCTCGGAATTCCGGCTGGATCTTCACCAATCCAGCCACTTTCATGGGCGCCTACCGGATTGAAATACCGAAGCAAAACCATCTGCCATGCCGGATCGGCCACATACACGTCCTGCAGAATCTGCTCAATCATCAGCTTTGACTTTCCGTAGGGATTGGTCGGAACCACAGGAAAATCTTCCCGGATTGGCACAGTAGCCGGTTCGCCATAAACCACGGCTGACGAACTGAAAATCAGTCGTTTCACGCCATGTTCCACCATCGCCAGGCAAAGCGAAAGCGTACTGTCAATATTGTTTTCATAGTAGCGCAAAGGTTGAGCAATCGACTCTCCCACCGCCTTCAGCGCCGCAAAATGAATGACGGCAGATATGGAATGTCCACGAAAAACGGCGTCGCAGCTCTGCCGGTCGCGCAGGTCCATCTGATGGAAACAAGGTCGCCGCCCGGTAATAGCCTCAATCCGATCCAGAACCAAAGACTTGCTGTTGGATAAATTATCAACAATCACGGAATCATAACCAGACTCAAGCAACGCCACCACCGTGTGGCTGCCTACATAGCCGCATCCACCCGTCACAAGGATTTTCTTTTGATCATTCTCCATTTCTGATCCTCCGTCGCACCTTTGCATTTCGCATGGAAAATGGTTCTGAAAAGAATGGGAAAACAGCCTCTTTCCGTTAATCGTAGGTAATCGTCACACGGTTCAGATAGTCCTCCAGATCGGACAAGATCTTTTCCCCTCCGGAGAAATCGCCGTTCCTGGCTGCCGCCTCTATGGATTTGCCCGCCTGACTGATGTAATCGAAACCGTATCCTTTCCCGTACCCTTTCATGCTGTGACTGATCCGGAGAACCGTGTCCTGATTTTTTTCCGACAGGGCGCGGGCAACTGTATTCATGTCTTTGCGTGTGTTTTCCATAAATGCGGGAATAATATCTTGCAAATCCGGGTCAACGCGAACCGAAATCTTTTCCCTGATAAGTTCATCTTTTTCAGCCGCATAGTAAAGAATGGCTTCCAGAAGCGCTTCTTTCTTGATGGGTTTTGTCAAATGAGCATCACATCCCGCATCCAGGCTACGTTCGATGTCCTCCTTGAAAACATGAGCCGTCAGAGCAAGAACAGGCGTTGCACGAAGGCCCTTTGCTTCTTCCCACTTCCGGATTTCCCTAGTGGCCGAAAACCCATCCATCACCGGCATTTGCACATCCATCAAGACCATGTCATAGGTGCTCTGTTGAAATTTTTCCACCGCAATCCGGCCGTTTTCCGCTTCCTCAACCACAAAGGGAGTATTCTTCAGGTAGGACCGGATTAGCACCCGATTGTTTTCCGAGTCTTCAACCAGAAGAATCTTCAATGGCTTCAACCCAACAGGCGTCTGGACGACAGAAGGCATCTGTTCTTGCGGCTTTTTTCTCTGCAAAATCCTGGTAATGCAAGCCTTAAGTTCGGATCTTTTCACCGGTTTGAGCAAGCATTCGGATATGCCCGTTTGCTGAAGTTTGGCTGTGCCGATTTTGACGGAGTCAGACGTCATCATCATCATTTTCGAGGCTTTTAACGACCAATCACCATGAACCATTTCGGCCAGTTCAAAACCATTCATGCCGGGCAAGTGCCGGTCGAGAATAATCAAATCATATGGCGATCCGCATTCCTGTACCATCCTGCGCATTTGAGCCAAGGCGGAATTGGCATCAGGCGCTTCAAAAACAATGGCCCCCCAGGGTAAAAGCATGCGACAGACAATCAAACGATTGATGGCATTGTCATCAACCACCAGGACACGCACTCCCTTCAAATCGATGTCCCCGTCAAACTGTTTTCGTTCCGCGTCTTTTTGCAAACGGAAAGGCAATGTAAAGAAAAACTTGCTTCCAAAGCCTATACGACTTTCCAGCAATATTTGACCGCCCATCAAGCGAACTAATCTCTGGGAAATGGCCAATCCCAGCCCCGTCCCTCCGAATTTTCGGGTTATGGAAGAATCCGCCTGCTCAAAACGATCAAAGATCAGAGGCAATTTTTCCGCTGGAATCCCCACTCCGGTATCTTCCACGGTAAATAGTATTTCACACGTCCGGGCTTCCTCGTCGCCGTTTTTTTTCTCCAACCGGACCATCACTTTCCCTTTTTCCGTAAATTTTACCGCATTGCCGATCAGGTTCATCAAAACCTGCCTTAAGTGCTGCTCATCTCCAACGAGGAAGGAAGGCACATTTGTTGGAATATCCAGGATAAAATCAAGATCTTTCTTATGAGCTTGGTGGGCCAAAACGGATGACACTTTTTCCAGGGTATCAATCAGGTCAAAATCCACCTGTTCAATATCCACTTTGCCTGCTTCAATTTTGGAATAGTCCAGAATATCGTTGATAATATGGAGCAAACTCTCTCCGGCATTGCGGAAGGTTTGCACATATTTCTCCTGCTCTTCGTCGAGTTTGGTTTCCGCCAGCAATTCCGACATGCCGATAATGGCGTTGAGCGGCGTGCGAATTTCGTGGCTCATGATGGAAAGAAAATCACTTTTCGCCCGGTTTGCCTCTTCGGCTTTCTCTTTTTGCGCACGCAGCTCTTCCTCCGCCTTTTTCCGTTCGGTAATATCGCTTAACGTTCCCACCATCCTCAAGACTTTTCCATCCTCATCCCAGCCAACGGCTTTACCGCGCGTACAAACCCAGAGATATTGTCCGGATTTCATCTTCATCCGCAGCTCGATATTGAAACTCTGATTCCCTTCAATGCCGGTTTGCAGGTCTTTTTCAACCCGCTCAAGATCTTCCGGATGGACCAATGTTCGCCATGCGTCATAGGATGCGTCAAATTCTCCGTTTTCATAACCAATCAGCTTGAAATAAGAAGGAGTAAAAAATGCCCGGCCGCTGGGAACCTGCCAGTCCCAGAGTCCGTCATTTACCGCATCCAGGGTCAGCGCATAACGCATCTCGCTTTCTTTGAGCGCTTTTTCGGCTCGTTTTCTCTGGGCCACTTCCCAGGCTATATCCGCAAAAAAAGCAACCAGCTTTGCATCTTCCTCATGATAATCAAGAGGTTTGTTGCCCACCCCCAGAATAGAAACAATTTTTCCTTCCCGAAGGATGGGAACCACCAGTTCCCGAATAACCGGAGCATGTCCTTCCGGCATGCCTTTTTTATGCTTTAGGGAGGCATAATCATTATGGATGACCGGTTTCTTGCTGTGCACGCAATCCACCCAGACCCCGGCCTGATCAATCGGATAATGCATGCCGTAACCTTCCGCTTTGCAAAATTCACTTTTTGTTCGTGTTGACCAGGCTTGCAAAGAAAGCATCTTTTGATCATATTCCACATAATGGTAAAAACTGACCAGGCTTCCGGTCAACTCTTCGACCAGGTCAAGAGTTCTTTGTAAAACCGTTTCAATCGGATGAGAGGCGGCAAATTCCAGCAACTCCAGGCGCGCATGAATCAACGCATCGGCTCGTTTTCGCTTACGGATATCCCGGGTCACACCAACAAGTCCGACAAGCTCACCCCGCTGATCGCGCATGCCGGAAATGCTCGATTCCGTCCATACGCCTTGTCCATCCTTATGCAATATTTCAAGATCACCGCCAAATATGTTCTTGATATCTCGTTTGCGCATGGTCTCAAACGTTTTGTCCAGACCGTCTTTTACCAGGCTTACCGATTCCGGCTTTATTATCCTGTGCAAGGGCTGCTGCATCACTTCATCTACGGTAAAGCCGCTTAACTTTTCTACAGAGGGGCTGATATAGGTGAAATGACCGTCAAGGTTCATCGTCCAAATAACATCCGTAGCGTTGTCAGCCAGCAGGCGATGTCTTTCTTCGCTTTCCCTCAGTTTTGTCTCTGTCCGCACTCGTTCGGCAATGTCGTTATCCAAATCAAGGATCAAATGGAGATTGACCGAATGGATTAAAGACAATGTCGTAGCAATATTCAACATCTGATAAATCAGAATAAACACGGTGTCATGGATACCCGCCCGGAATAGATCCTGTCCGGAAGTCATCAGGATATCCAATGGAATGCGCAAGACACTGACCAGGCCGTAAACAACCACAACCAGGCAAGCCACTTGAATGATCCTCTGTTGTTCTTCATTTGCGTAGCGGAGAATCCTCCAAATACTTTGCGCGGCAATAAGAACAAAAAAAGTGGAAAAATTGACATTGCGAATCAGAAGACTTGGCTCGACGTAAGAAAAGTAGGCTTGCAGCAAAATTAACAACGCAATCAGCGCATAGTTATGATATTGTCTGCCGAATATCCCGACAAAACGTTCCAGACCGACGCAGAGCAAAAAAAAGGAAGTAACCGTAAAGGCATTGCTGACCACAATCGAAAGGAAATCTGGAATAAGGCCGCGCAAAGCCACCAGGACAATGGCGGCAAAATGCATCAAAAAGCATACCATCCAGAGAGAAACAGCCGGAAAACGGTTTCGGTATTGTTTCCAGAGAAAAATGAGTACGCCAGCGTTTATCGCACTGCTGATGACGTAGCTGAAAAAAATCGATTTCATATCCAGAATGTTCATTCGGATTCTTCAGGATAATGTTTCTTCAGGCATTCCGGGCAAATGCCGTGACTGAATTCGGCGCCGGAGTGTTCGGAGATATATTTTTCAAGCTGCTGCCAACTTTTCTGATCATTACGTATTTTGTGGCAATAGGAGCATATCGGAATAATTCCCCGCAGGCTTTTGATTTGAGATACCGCTTCTTGGAGTTGCCTGATCCTGTCCGAAAGGGAATTTTGCAACTGGACAACCCTTTCTCCCACACGGATTCTGGCACGAAATTCGTCTTTATCAAAAGGTTTGGTGATGTAGTCGTTGGCGCCCGCTTCCAATCCTTCAATGATGGCTCCCTTTTCATCACGAACCGTGAAAAGAATGATATAGGGAGGATTGGCAGAATCCCTCAGGCGCACCTTTTTAATAACTTCAATGCCGTTGATATCGGGCATCAACCAATCGAGGACGATAAGCTGAGGAGGGTCATTTCCATTAATAATTTCAATGGCTTCCGATCCATTAGATACAGCGACAACCTCATAGTTCCACAACATCAGATATTTGCGCAAAAGATTGACCGTATTTGGGTCATCATCCGCAATTAACAGCCGCATATTATCCCCATCTGCCTGACCCGGTCATGAAATGTGATGAATAAAAAGACCTTTTCTTATGCACGCTGCTCATCCATCGTTTCCGCAATGTCCTGATTATTTATGGACGATTTGTATATCGAACACTTTCTTGTGTCAATGGAAATATTGACAACAGGAAAACCGCACAGGAATCCCGTGAAGTTTTCCCGTACCCAAACAGGCCCAGAGAATCAACCTGTAACAGAATGAAAGAAATTTCAGAAAAATCACAGGACCACTTTGACGGCGCGATGCGCTTTCAGCGCTTCGTACACAGACTTCCGATGAGACTCACTTTCCACCGTCAATTCCACATTCAGCGAAATATACTTGGCCGTCCGGCTCAATCCCGACAGAGTGATCCGGCACGGGCGATCCTGAATAATCTCGTGAACAGCCCTTTGCATTTCCTCTTGGTCAACACCGATGACCTTGTATCCCCAGGAACAGGGATACTCCAAATCCAGGTTTAGTCTCTTGAAATCGAACATTTTTTGTGGGCTCTCCCGATAAGGTGCTTTCCATCACCTTGATATTCAAGGCTATTTCATGAACGACCGTTTATTCAGAAAAAAAGCCTTCCGCTGCGGCCGGATCAAAAACCATCCAGCTCTGTGATGCACGGAAAACAATGTAGTGGGTTTTCCTTTCCCGTGCAAGCTTTTTACGTGTTTTGCCGCCATAAAAAAGTAAATCAACAAAGTTTTTGGATAACCGGAAACGAGGGAACATCTATCCAACACAGCAAAAAACTACACGTTTTTCTTGACAATCAAGGGACGTTCGGAGTATGGAGTCGCGCCGAACGACGACAAGACTGACGCTCCGGATGCAGCTTCCGGACGCCAACGGCAATCCGGGTGGATACCCCTGTTACAATGACTTCATCATGAAGTCGCGACCTTACCTCTTATTCAGGTTTCATCTGCATTCGCACGTCCGGTCCGCACACCTATCAGAGTGTGAAAAAACCTCGAAGGTAAAAAGGAATCTGCTTCATGAAAAGTTATACTGCAAAGATTGTGGCCATCTATAGTGCCGTTTTCTCAGCCGTTCACTGCGGTTGGCTTGTTTCGACCTATGTTTTTATGGCCAACTCGCCAACTCAACAGCATATTTTCACCCTACAGGGAATCGCTGCCTGGACCCTTACCTATCTTGCCGCCCTTCCTTTCATCTTTTTCTGGACAGCGCCCGTGAACAGTGCCCTGAATTCCCTCAAAGCAGGCGGCAACCTCTCCGACCATGAACTTCTTTCTATAGCAAAGAAAAACCAGAGGATTCCGATTTATTGCGCCATCATCATGGACGTGATGATCACCGCCTTTGATATCCTTTTGGTTGCGGGCTACAAGATGTATGATATTGGCCCGATTGCCTCCACCGGCATATGGGCCACAAACATTGCCGCCATCACTTCCTTTCCCGTCATCGTCATCGGCGGAATGAACCTCGTCGTCAACCCTGTACACGGCTATTTCAACGATGAGCTCACCAGGCGCGGACGGATCTACTCCGGTAAAACACTAACCATCCGAAACAAGCTCCTTTTGGTGTTCATGATAATCGCTGTCGCCCTGTGCCCATGGCTGACTGCCTTTGGTTTTTATTCCGCCGGCATTTATCAGGTGAAAGAAGAACTGAAAAGCAACACCCTGGCGTATCAACAAGTGGCTGTGAATACGATAAAGTTGCAGACCGGTGAAAATCCGGGCATGGATGCTTTAAAGCAGTCCATCGACAAACTTCATACAGGAAACTTGGGATTTGCCTTTCTGGCGGATAAAAATGGCCAGATCATCTACAATCCTTCCGGAAGAGAAATCTTTGTCAGGACATGGAAAGACATCGATGACCAGTTGATCGCCCATCTGAAAGAAGGAAACGCAGGGGCCATGTATGAAAATGTTCATGAAAGCGTCATCAGTGTCACGCCCATCAATGGAGAGTTTCGCCTGGGAATGGTCTCTCCGCTGGGAGACCGGATGCCGCGGTTTATGACCTTCTTTTTGGGAATGCTTGTCATTCTCGTCATTGCCGCCGTGATCTCTTTCATGGCCGGTTTTACATTCATCACCTACATCGGCAAATCCATAACGGATACAGTTCACGTCCTCAAAGATCTTTCAGAAGGAGAAGGAGATCTGACTGTCCGTTTCAAAGTGGTAAGCGAAGACGAAACCGGGGCGATGGCCAGGCATTTCAATGCTTTCATGGGCAAGTTGAACGAAATGATTCAGCTCGGACAGAAAGCAACGCAAAGCGTAGAGCAAGGGGCCGTTCAGCAGGCCAGTGCTATTGAGGAAACGACTGCTTCCATGGAGGAATTCGTCCATTCTCTGGCAAGAAATCTCGCTGACACGCAGGATATGGACAAACTCATCGGAAATATCACCCAGGACATGGATCGGGTCAACCAAACCATGAAATTTCTTATGAGAGGAATGGAAGACCTGAAAATGGCCAGCACGGAAACCGGAAAGATTATCAAATCCATAGACGGCATCGCCTTTCAAACAAACCTTCTGGCTCTGAATGCAGCCGTTGAGGCGGCCAGAGCCGGCGAGGCTGGCGCGGGATTTGCCGTCGTCGCAGGTGAAGTGAGAAATCTGGCCATGCGCGCATCGCAAGCCGCAAAAAGCACGACGGAACTGATTGAAAAGAATGTAAGGCAAATCAATGAAGGTTACAAACTTGTTGATCAAACCGGACAGGATTTCACGGTTCTGGTCAAGAAAACGATGGATTCTAGGGCGCTGGTATTAAAGATTTCCGAATCCGTGAAAAAGCAGGATCAAACCGTCCAGATGGTGAACAAAGCCCTGAAAGAGATCGACAAGATGACTCAATGGAATGTTTCCCAGGTTGACCAGTTGAACAACAACATGTCGAGATTCAGAACTTCCGAAACGGAAGATGAGATATAGCCTATCCCAACTCTATTCCCGTCCGCGCTTATCCGTGGACGGGAATAGCCAGCAATTGCGAAAGCCGTTCCTCACGGCGTGATTCCATACGGCAAATCGGTTCAGTTCACCGCAAAACCGGAGGTAACTCCTTCATATCTTGAAATCCTTCCGGTCCAGCCGGATTTCCAATGCCCGATATGGCGAATCCGGTATTCTCCTGCCACAGTATCTGATGGGATAAGCCATTCGATGGTAATTTTTGAATTGGCTATGCCGTCCCGCGTCCATCTGTACCGGGTTGTTGGATCCCAGTCATAGACTACAGGCTTCCATGTGCCTCCGTTCTTCTTTTCTACGACGAGGTAGCTTTCGCTTGATCCGACGGTGAGGTTGTTGTTGGGATGAGCTCCCCAGAAAACCGCACTGACTGTTGTGCCTTTTGAATAGATGGAGGATGGTTGGGTAATAACATCGCCGAATTTCTTGTTCAAGGGCTTGTCATCGAACAATACCTTGCCGGCCACTTGCAGAATGGAAACTTTTTCCAATCCCGCCTCAACGGTGGCCAAATCCACGGCGTATGAGGGTGGCTCGATCCCGGGAGTGAATGTCGCAGCCAGTTCATGAACGATTTGCCGGACGCCGTTTAGCGAATAGGGCCCCATCAGCGTCGCACCGCCCTCATACTGCTGCGATGCGTATTCCTCCCGTGTTGCCAGATACCGAAGATCATCGTTGGACGTGGAATTGATGACGACGGTCGTCACGCCGGGAAGCGCCTTTTTCATATCCGCTTTAAGGCGACGGCCGGACATGGTTGTCACTTCACAGGGCAGTGTCAGAATGGCGAAGGAACCGATTTTGACGATTGTAAATGGCTGGTTCATATTCCAGATCTTTCCCCCCGGCACAAGAACGCCAAGCTCATCAAAGCTCATGGTAATCCGCTTTTCAAGCTGACAGTCAATCTCCTTTTTCTGTTTGGCATCAGGCGTGATGACCTGGAAAAGGATATCGGCAATGGAAGGAACGGGATCAGAAATTAAATCCCTGAAACTCGATACGCTGTAATCCGTCACACTACGGGGATTTCCCTCTCCAGCCTTGACCTGTCCACTGTCTCCGTCTTCCATCGAGCCCGCAAAAAATCCAGCCCCGGCAGAGCCGTTGCAGAGCCGACAGTTTTCCACGGTTTCTTTCAGAATATCCGAGTAATAGATATCCCGAGGATCCATATATTGCGCTTTAATCGGCAGAGACTGAGCCGCGGCAAACATCTGACGGGTTTCAATGCTGCCGGAAAGCTCCGTGCCGTTGTCGTTGAATATTTTTCTGGCCAGATCAGCCACCGTTTTAGCCCGCAGATTCATGCGCTCATAGTCATAGGTTCCGTCCGCAATCCAGTCGAGAACATCGCCGTTGGCATCCAGTTTGAGGGTCTTGGTTTTGGCCGCAAATTGCGGCAACAGTGCATCTTCCGGAAGGTTGCTGGAGGTGTCGGCCGCATCGCTGTATGCAAAGGCCGCGACAAAACCGGTGTTGTCCAGGTAATTGACGCCGTGTTCCTTTTCAATCAGGTAGGAAGCCAGCCCGCTGACATCCCCGTTGATCAGCGTGAGATGGCTTCCTGAAACATTGGGATGAACCGGCGACCAGTTGTACATGCCAATCACGGTACCGTCTTCCTTGATGAACTTGAATTGCGTAATGGTCCGGTTGGTGTTGTCCGCTTGTCCATCAGGCAGGAGGTAATCATTGATGTCTCTGTTCAGAACGTAGGCGGGCTCCGATCTCTGACGGTTGACCCGCTCTGAGGCTTTCCAGGAAAATTCTCCGCTGTTCACGGTCACCCTTCCAGGCGAAAGACGTTCATGAGCCATGACGATGGCGTTGAAAATACCATCGGAGATCTTCTTGAAATTCCCATCGTGAAAGGTCATGCCGGCAAAAATGTTTAGCGCATAAGTTTTAAAATATCCGCCGGGACCACTGTGCGTGTGGGTCGCGCTGATGATGACATTCTTTTCATTATAGAGCAGACCATATTTTTCTTTCAGCCTTTTTAGCACATCCACATACACTCCCCCCGACATGAGGGGAATATCCGCCGTGACCAGAACCACGCTGTTTGTTGTGTTTTTTTCTCTGATAATGAAGGCCCGCGCCCACTGACGCATGAAAATGCCGCTCCCCAGCTGGCTGAAGTCACAGTATCCGGCAAACATGACTTCCGCAGGAGGCCCTGTGACATCGCTGATACCAGTCCCTATCAGATAAGGCGATGTATTCAAACATGATTGCATGCTGAAAAGCGAAATGAACAATATGGCAATCACCGCTATTGACTTCTTCATGCCCATGATAACCTCCTGAGTGTCAAGACATTGATGAAGTTATCCATAACCTCATCATCCATAGGGGAATGACATCGGTTGCCCGGCAAATGAGAGCAGACCACCTTCGACAACTGAAACCTGCCTTGCCCTTTTATCCACTCACAACAAGATCCGCCGTTCTTTTTTTAAAAGAATCCCGCGCGGATACTGTTCCAAAGGATGAAAGTCCTAAACAATAATTTAATTACGTTAAATTAATATTTATCAGAATTTTATTGAAAATCAAGTTTTTTATTCCCTGAATGGTCATAAAATTATTTTCTTGGGCGAACCGATTCGCATATAACATTGGCGGCTGCAAAATGATTTTTTGTATGATACAGGCACAATAAAAAATCCTATTCTTGAATCGAATGAATGCTGATCGAATCATACTGACCGGATTTCTGGTTTTCATTTTTGCCTCCTGCATGGCCAGACCGGTTCTTACCGGGAAAGATGCGAATATGTTACGGGAAATCAGCAGCCATGCGCCTGTGGTGAACCGGGTGGATATTTCTCCCGACGGGCGGTACATTTTGTCGGGCAGTTATGACTCTGTGGTGCTTTGGGACATTGTCCATGGCGTAAAAATTCAAACTTTTCATCATAACAAGGCGTTTACAGGTTTTACAACCGCGGTGGCCTTTTCGCCGGACGGAAAATACTTTGCCTCCGGCGGAGCCGGGATAAAGCTTTGGGACCTGACAACAAGGCAGGAGGTCATGACATTTGATGACGAAGGTATGGTCTCCTCTCTTACCTTCTCGCCGGATGGAAAGCATATTTTATGCGGAGGCATTGCCGGCGATAGTCTTGATGCCGAATCCTCCAATATGAAGATTTTTGATGTGGTTTCGGGAGATGACGTGAAAGAGTTCAAATTGCCAAATACAGTATGGTCTCCCGCCTATTCGCCGGACGGAAGATATGTTTTGTCCGGTTGTGATCAGGGAAAAGTGTATTTGTGGAACATGGCGACAGCCAGGGCAAAGAAAACGGCACAGGCCAGCACGGCCTTTGTAGGCAGTGTTTTTTCCGTCGCCTATTCGCCGAACGGACAGTATGCCCTGACCGGCGGGTCGGATAACAGCGTCAGGCTGTGGGATGCCAAGCGCATGAAAGAGATCAGGCAATTCACTGGTCATGAGGGAGTCGGCGGTGTCTGGTCGGTCTCCTTCTCTCCTGACGGAAAATATGCCGTATCTGCAGGATTTGACAGCCGGATTCTGATATGGGATCTCGAAACCGGCGCTTTATCGAAGATCCTATCGGGACATTCGGGCCGGATGGGAACATCGGCCAAATTCTTTCCCAACGGCAAACATCTGGCGTCGGCAGGTGACGCTTCCACAAGAATATGGAATGCTTCCACCGGTGAGGAAGTCGCTTCTCTGATTGCTTTTGAAGACGGGGAATGGATTATCACAACCGCAAATGGCTATTACAACTGTTCTCCAAAAGGCGACCAGTATTTCAATATTAAAATCGGGGGAAAAGATTACAGCATCGAACAACTGCGGGAAAGCTTTTACCGCCCCGATCTTGTTCAGCTTTCATTGGAAGGCGGGTCTTTGAAGGAACTGAAAAAAGCGGCGGACATCCAGCCGCCCCCGGTAGTGTCCATCGTGGATACGCCCAAGACCACCAGACAAAGCGATGCCGAAATTACGTTGCAGATTGAAGACAAAGGCGGTGGAATCGGTGATGTCAGGCTTTATCTTAACGGCTCCGCTGTCTTGCTGGATAGCGTAAGAGGCCTGAAAGTTATCTCCACCAGTCAGTATGTCCGGAAAACCTATGCTCTGAAACTGGTAAACGGTACAAACACCATCCGTGCTCTGGCCTTCAATGCCGACAATACCATGCAAGGCAATGCTGCCATTCATGAAATCACGGCATCCTTCAAAACCGGCGTGAAGCCGTCTTTGCATGCTCTGGTGATTGGCATCAATGATTATAAGAATCCCCGGCTTCAATTGAACCATGCCGTCGCGGATGCCATGCTTTTTGCCGATACGCTGAAAGAGGGAGCCCTCTCGCTTTTTGAAAAAGTGGAGGTAAAAGTCCTGACATCGACTGAAGGCACCACCAACGACAATATTATTAATGAAATCAAGATGATGCATTCCTTGAACCCTGATGATTTGTTTGTCTTTTACGTGGCCAGTCATGGAACCGTAGATAATGGAGAATATTATCTGATTACGTCTAATGTCGGGTCCACCAGAACAGAAAGACTGAAAACGGATGCCATTGGCCAATCGGTTTTCAAAAAACTGATCAGCAATATCCCCGCCACTAAAAAATTAATTATTATCGACACCTGTAATGCAGGAGCTCTGGGCGAGGCCATTCAGATGGCCATGCTGACTCGCGGCATGAGTGAAGACGCGGCGATGAAGATTCTGAGCCGGGCGGTGGGTTCGACGATTCTTTCAGCATCCACCTCCATGCAAGAGGCTTTGGAAGGCTATCAGGGACATGGATTGTTTACCTATGTTCTGTCGGAAGGATTGAAGGGAAAAGCCGACAAGGGACGCACCGGTTATGTCCGAACCACGGAGCTCGCGGATTACGTGGATAATGAGGTTCCCGCACTGGCCGAAAAAGTATTCAGAAAAGCGCAGTATCCAACCATATCCATCAGCGGACAGGCTTTCCCGATTGGAAAAGCAAAACCGTAAAGGAATGAAGGCATTTGGCCTGTCCCTTTTCTAAACTGCCTGATAAGCTTTTACGTTAAGCCCTGGGGGAAAACCCTAAGGTTGGGAAATGCCGGTCACCGCCACATTTGCACAACAATACCAACCCGGACACGCCATCTTTTTTATTTCGATTTTTTATTTCACAATCTTGCCAAATTGAAACATTCTTTGAATGACAAAACGTCCCTCGGCATCAACGCGGTAAACACCGTACAGATCGCTTACCCGGTCTCCCTTTGCGTTAAAATTTATGCGTCCCGTCAGTCCGGTCAAATCGTCAAACGAGCCATGCAAGTGATCGGCAATGACATCCGGTTCGATGGATTTGGTTTCACGGATCGCTTGAACAATAACACGCAACGCTTCTCCGGCTAGAATGGAATCAATCATTTGAAGCGGGGAACCGGTTGTTTTTTTGAATTCGGCTAGAAACCATTTCGCCTGGTCCGTGTCCAATTCTCTGGGAAGCGGTGGACTGATAAAATAAAAACCCTGCGCGGCCTTCTTTCCGGCGGCTGTCGGCAGGGCGGGATTGTTGGCGCCATCTCCTCCAATCAATACGACATGCCAGTCCATCGCTTCTTTCTGTTTCAACAATGCCGCCGTGTCCATATAATAGCCGGCAAAGAACACGGCATCCGGATTTCTGGACTTCACTTTTTCCAGAATTTCCAGATAGCTTTCCCGGCCCGGAGTCAATGCCCCGTAATACACCGTTTCTATATGGTTTTGACGTGCAATTTTGCCAACATCCTGGGCGAGACCAGTGGCATAAGAGGTATTTCCATCGTATAAGATCGCCAGCTTGCTGAGTTTCATTTTTTGAATAGTCTGAATAATTACGCGGCTTTGCTCATCGTCACGCGGACAGGTGCGGAAAAAATACTTCAAATTTTTTTCCGTCAGGCCGACGGCAGAAGAAGCATTTGAGATTTGTAAAATTCGTGCCCTATTGAAGATGTCTTGAGATGCCTCCGTGGCTGAGGATGTCACCGAGCCGATCACGGCCATCACGGATTGTTTGACCAGATGCTGCGCCGCCGTTACCGCGCCTTCAGGAGTTCCCTGATCATCGAAAGCAACAACTTCGATGTTCTTTCCGAGAACACCGCCACTGCCGTTATACTGTTTCGCCAGCAGATCAACCACCAGCTTCATCTCTTTCCCCGATTGACTCCAGTCGCCGGTCAGCGGGGCCATCAGCCCGATTTTTATGGTTTCCGCCGCAATGACCGTGCTGGAAAACATTAGGATAATCATCGTCAGACAAAAGATTTTTCGAAACATAATGTCCTCCGTCTAAAGTAGAATGGCCATTCTGATTATTAATTTTTTTATAATGGCACTTTTTTTTGGTTTCATCAACTGAAGACTTTGTGCTGTGGATTTTACCGCGAATTTTCAGAGACATCGGCGCTTTTTGCCGGCTCAATGTCCGAAAACAGGTTTTGTTAAGCCGCAAAGTCGTCACCGTCATGGCCATTTACGGCGATATCATACAGGTTGATGTTCCGGAAACTGACGGTCCCAAAAAATGGATTACGGTTTGGTTGAATACGTCCGGCTCCTGAATATGCAAAGCATGGCCACAACCTTCAAAAGCCACGGACCGCGCATTCGGCATCTGCTTTTGCATGTAGTCGTAATTTTCCGGAGGATAATAATTGCTTTCCACTCCGTAGGTAAGCAGACAAGGAGCTTCAATGCTTTTCAAAAGGGGCCGATAATCCTGCATGGCCATGGAAATCCAAAAAGCCGTAATGACGCAAGCTCTGTTTTTCCGAGTTTGCTCGTACAGCCAAGGCAGATCCTCTTTTCCTTTAAAATCCGCATCCGCATTGAATTCCAATTTCTCGTTATAAAGCGATTTGTTTAAAATCCGCTGTGCGACCATTTTGCTGTAGTTTTCCCAATTATCCAGCATAACCGAGAGAAGGTAAAGATTATCCTCATGGCCGAAGTCGCCTGGTTTTCGGCTGAAGATGCCGGGCAAACCAAAGCTCCAGTCTCCGGATTTCATCAGTTTGGGTGTCATGTCGATAATAACGATTTTGTCGATGGACGCACAGGAATATTTTTTAATGTATTCAAAAACAACATGCGCACCCATGGACCAGCCAATAAAAGAGGCTTTGGAAATATTCAGTTCTTCCATGAGCTGTTTTACATCAAGAGCCAGGCGCATTAGCGTCAGATGGTCGTCGGACGCTTCCGATTGTCCGTGTCCGCGCAAATCCATAGCAATAACTTGAAAATGTTCAGAAAACATCGGAATCTGTTTTTGAAAAAACAAGGAACTGGCCGTCAATCCGTGAATCAAGATCACCGGCGCACCGCTGCCGGCCATCTTGTAATACAGACGAATTCCGTCATCTGTCGTAAAAAAAGCCATAACAAAACTCTTTATGTCGCGCAGTGCCGATCCAGCCAGTTTTTCAAATCCCCCAGCACTTTTGCTCTATCGGCGGGAAGCTCGTTATACACCTCGTGTTTGAGCCCCTCGTAGAGTTTAAATGTTTTGTCTGCCGCACCGATCGCTTCGAAAAGCTGCTGTTGTCCGGTAAAGGCGATATCTTGCGATCCAATCTGAATCAGCACCGGAATTTGAATGCCGACCGCGTTTTGTGCGCCAATCGTCACATACCGGTTCATTTCATGTGCCAGCCGAGGCGTAATCACATTATAGACAAGAGGATCGGCGCGATAAGCTTTGACCGCCTCCATATCCCGGGAAATGAATTCCGGCGGAAGAGGAGATTTCACATGGATGGAAGGCAAGATTTTGGAAAGAACTTTGGTAATGCTGAGAAGGATTTGAGGGGCGTATGTTCCCGGCAGCGATCCCGTGCCGGACAATACCAGTCCCTTGATGCCGTTTGCATCTTGCTCTACGTAATTCATGGCAATGAGACTGCCCATGGAATGGCCCAGCACAAAATAGGGAATTCCGGGGAACTGTTTCTGAAGTATGTCCCGGAAAAACTTTCTTTCGTCATCGATGAACTCCTGAAAACTCAACACATATCCCCTCCGTCCCTGGCTCTTGCCGTGACCGCGGTGATCTGTCCCGAAGACGGCATAGCCAGCGGGAAGAAGCTCTCCCACAACATTTGTGTAGCGTCCGATGTGTTCGGCATAACCGTGAATGACCTGCACCACCGCCTTTGGCGCCGTATCCGGTGTCCATCCCTGCCAGAAAATGGATGTCCCGTCTTGTGCCGTGAAATTTCCGGATGTAGTTTTCATGGAGTAGTCCTTTTCTAAAGTGATGTGAGGTGCGGCTCCAAAGAGCTGAAATCAACCGACCCCATGTGTTGAACGTTTTTATTGAATTGTTTGATTCCCTCGGCCACCTCTTTCAAATACCCAGATGATGTCATCAGGCAAACCGTCGTATGCGACAATTTGCTGACATCATTGGACAGATGATCGAAGAAACCTGTGATCATCGCTTCCACCACACCAGCCGGCAAGAGCACAGATCGTCCTTCTCCCGGCAGGTCAAATGCAAAATCCCGTATTTTCATTCTGTCAACTGTCACTGCCGCTTCATATGCCATATCATAGATCCGATTATAGGAAAGGTCGGACAGATGCCCCATTCCAAAAAGGAGCAGTAACTCGGCATTAACACGGTCCGGCCAGGGAATCGCTGCTTTTTCATGAAATTCGCCTTGTAAATGGCCGTTTTTGATTTCTCTGGAGATCATGCCGTTCATACGCCAGTCCATCAGGCCGCAAATTCCCCGTGGCGGTTTTTCATCGCAGAAAAAGCCCAGAACCAAGCATTTATGCCTTTGCCGGTCCGGTGACTGGATGGACAGATGGATCTGCATGGTCTTTATCAATTTTAAAATGAATGGCATCCAGGATGCCGTTGATAAAAGCGCCGGAATTTTCTGATCCGAACATCTTTCCCAAATCGACTGCCTCATTAATGGTGACTTTTGGCGGTATCTCTTCGCAGTAAAGGAATTCGAATACCGCCAACCGCAAAATGCTGATATCGACTTTCGACATTCTCCCCAGAGACCAGTTGTCTGAACAGCCGGCAATCAGCGAGTCAAGCTCGTCCCGATGAATCCAGGTGCCTTCAATAATTCTGGCGGCGAATTCCCTGGCCGCCTTGGGAGCCATAAAATTTCCCCAGAAAAGTTCCATGGCCTTATCCACATCCAGGCTGACAAAATTCAAACTATAAAGAACCTGCAAGGCTACTTCGCGCGCCTTTCTCCGTTCCTGCATGAAATCCTCATTTTTCCGAAACGCTGAATCCTGATGGCTTGCACCTTTATTCTATACGTTCATCTTTTTAAACAGATCCACCATTTCAATGGCCGCCATCGCTGCATCCGCTCCTTTGTTGCCGGATTTTGTGCCCGCTCGCTCGATTGCCTGTTCGATCGTGTCTGTGGTTAAAACACCGAAAGCCACAGGAATTTCCGCATCAAGTCCTACACTGGCAATGCCTTTGGACACTTCCGCGCTGACATATTCAAAATGCGGTGTCGCCCCGCGGATGACGGCACCCAGACAGACCACGGCATCAAAACGGGCGCTTTTCGCAAGTTTCTTTGCCGCCAGCGGAAGTTCAAAAGCACCCGGAACTTTGTATATGGTAATGTCTTTTTCATCTGCACCGGCCCGCACCAGCGTATCCACAGCACCATCAATCAGCCGACCGCAAATAAAATCGTTGAAGCGGCTGGCAGCGATGGCAAACTTCATTCCCTTGGCAATGATCTTTCCTTCAATAATTTTCGGCATGTATTCTGTACCATCCTTATTTGAAATATTTATTCTGAGCAATGCGTTTTGTTGCCTATCGGCCAGTTCGGCAAACAAGCCGTGCTGACTTTTACAGATCTAAAATATGGCCCATTTTGCTCTTTTTTGTGCTCATGTACCGAATGTTGTTTTCATTAGGAGGAATTTCAATCGAAACTCGTTGGGTCACGGCGATACCATAACCTTCCAATCCAACGATTTTCTTAGGATTATTGGTCATCAGCCGCATTTTGTGCACCCCCAGATTTGCAAGAATCTGCGCACCGATGCCGTAATCTCTCAAATCCGCTTTGAATCCCAGGGCAATATTGGCTTCCACCGTGTCATGCCCTTCATCCTGAAGAGCGTAAGCCTTGATTTTGTTGACCAGGCCGATGCCACGTCCTTCCTGCCTCATATAAACAATAACGCCCTTGCCTTCCTCTTCGATCATCTCCATCGCCCGGTGAAGCTGATCGCCGCAATCACAGCGGGCAGAGGCAAAGATGTCTCCAGTGCAGCATTCCGAATGGACTCTTACCAGAACCTCATCGTTTTTGCTGATTTCTCCCTTGACCAGTGCGATGTGCTGCATATCGTCCACATCGTTCTCATAGACAATAATTTGAAAGTCACCGCCGTAGAGCGTGGGCAGAGAAGCTTCAGCCACCCGGTGAATCAGAGATTCATTTTGCATCCGGTAATCAATCAAATCGGCAATGGTCACGATTTTGAGATGATGTTCACGAGCAAAAATTTCCAGATCCGGCATCCTCGCCATCGTTCCATCGTCTTTCATGATCTCGCAAATCACCCCCGATGGAGTCAGCCCCGCCAAACGGCATAAGTCCACCGATCCTTCAGTTTGTCCTGTACGCACCAGGACGCCGCCTTTTTTTGCCAGAATGGGAAATACATGGCCGGGACTGACAATGTCCTCCGGCCTGGCAGTAGGATTCACCGCAGCCAAAATCGTTGTGGCTCTATCCGCTGCGGAAATGCCGGTCGTTACGCCGTTGCGAGCCTCAATCGAAACCGTAAACGCAGTTCCAAAACGCGCCTCATTGTTTTTCACCATCATATTCAGCTTCAGGCGGTTGGCAATTTCTTCATTGACGGTCAGGCAAATCAATCCGCGGCCCAATCGCGCCATAAAGTTGATGGCCTCCGGCGTCACAAATTGCGCCGCCATGCAAAGATCCCCTTCGTTTTCCCGATCCTCGTCATCCACGAGAATCACCATTTTGCCGTTGCGAATATCTTCGATTGCTTCCGAAATTTTACTGACAGCCATTTTTCATCCTATTGATTAAATAAAACCATGTTCAGCAAGAAAATCCTTATCGATTCCCTGCTTTGATTGCAATAACTTTTCCACGTACTTTCCCAGAATATCTGCTTCAATATTCACCCATTCTCCCTCTTTTTTTCCGGTCAGGGTCGTATGGGCAGCAGTATGTGGAATTACATTAACATAAAACCTTTCTTTTTCAAGACGATTCACTGTCAAGCTGATTCCGTCGATGGCCACCGATCCTTTTTCCACGATGTAACGGGAAAGGGAATCGACAGCCTCAATAGCGAAAATAATTGAACCGGATTTCTGTGTTCTGGAAAGTATCCGGCCGATACCATCCACATGGCCCAGCACAAAGTGTCCACCCAGAAAACCACCAATGCGCAATGATTTTTCCAGGTTGACTTGTTGACCGGTCCGCAGATATTTCAGCGTGGTCTTGCTTAAAGACTCGGCTGAAACATCAGCGGAAAAAATCTTTCCATTTTGATAAGTTACCGTCAGACACGCACCGTTAACCGCAATGCTGTCGCCCAGAGACACTTCACTGAGGTCCATTTCCGCTTCAACTTCCAGCACAAGGTCCGCGCCTTTCTTCGTCAGACGAATCACTTTTCCCAATCCCTCGACAATGCCGGTAAACATGATCAATCCTTGCTCTTGCTCAGCAAATTTTCCAGCTCCGATATAAACTCCGCCACATCACGAAATTGTCGGTAAACGGAAGCAAAACGCACATAGGCGACACCGTCGAGTATTTTCAGTTCATTCATCACTTTTTCACCGATGACCGACGAAGGAATCTCCTCACCCTGAAATTCCTGACAGGCGGCTTCAACATTTTCAACCAGCTTTTCAATATCCTCTGTTCTGACCGGCCTTTTTTCACAGGCCGTTCGCACGCCGCTACGAATTTTCATACGATCAAACGGCTCGCGTCGCCCGTCTTTTTTTACGACAATCGGCAGAATATCCTCGACGTATTCGTATGTAGTAAACCGCCGAACACACCCCAGACATTCCCGGCGGCGGCGAATGGCTTTGCCATCCTTACTGATGCGGGAGTCAATCACCTTGTTTTCCGCGTTGCCGCAAAAGGGACACTTCATAATGATGAATACAAATCTTTATTATTTATGGTTTCTACACGGACGCCTGCTTCTTTCAGCATCTGTTCAGCCAGTTTGTCGCTGTAGCTGTCACGAATAACGATGCGTGAAATGCCGGCGTTGATAATCATTTTGGCACAAATCACGCAGGGATGATGAGTGCAGTACAGTGTGGAATCCTTGACGCTGACACCGTGCAAGGCGGCTTGAATGATGGCGTTCTGCTCTGCATGCAATCCCCGGCACAATTCGTGGCGTTCCCCTGACGGAACCTGAAGCTCTTTGCGAAGGCAACCAATATCCAGGCAGTGTTGCAATCTGGATGGAGCGCCATTGTAACCGGTGGCCAATATTCTTTTATCGCGAACCAGTCCAGCTCCGACCGCCCTTCTCAGGCAGGTGCTACGCCTTGACACCACATCAACAATATCCAGAAAATACGCGTCCCAATCAGGACGGATAGAAACCGGCTCCAAATTTTGCTGGGAAGGTGCGTCCTTTTTGGCCATACCTTTTTACTTTCTGATCCAGTCGCTTCAACGACACCCCGCCGGACGTTTACCCCTTGATTCTCTGCGCATAAAGAGGGAACTGCTCACACAGAGTTTTGACCTTCTCCGCTACGGCTTTGATAGTTTGCTCATCATGGATGGAGTTGATGACTTCGGCAATCAATGAGGCAATCAGGCGCATCTCGTTTTCCTTCATACCGCGGGTGGTGAGGGCCGGCGTGCCGATCCGGATGCCGCTGGTCACCATGGGGCCAAGCGTGTCAAACGGAATACCGTTTTTATTCACGGTAATGGATGCGCGATCCAGCGCTTCCTGTGCATCTTTGCCAGTTACACCTTTCGGCGTCAGATCTACCAGTAACAGGTGATTATCCGTTCCACCGGAAACCAAGCGGAACCCCTCATCTTTCAACTGCTTTGCCATAGCCTGGGCATTCTTGACAATCTGCTGTTGATACGTTTTAAACTCCGGCAGGAGCGCTTCTTTCAGTGCAACTGCCTTTGCGGCAATGACATGCATCAGCGGACCGCCCTGCATTCCCGGAAAAACACGGCTGTTAAGGGCTTTGATATAAGGTTCCTTGCACATGATCAGACCGCCGCGCGGTCCACGCAGCGTTTTGTGCGTGGTAGTGGTAACATACTCGCAAACCGGAATCGGTGAAGGATGTAATCCGGTGGCCACCAGGCCTGCGATATGCGCGATGTCCGCCATGATCACCGCTCCGACCTCGTCAGCCACGGCGCGAAATTTGTCAAAATCAATCGTGCGCGGATAGGCACTGGCCCCAACAACAATCATTTTGGGTTTTGCTTCACGCGCAATTTTAGCTAATTCGTCGTAGTCTAGGGTTTCTGTATCGCGATGAACCCCATAAGGCACTATTTTATAAAACTTGCCTGAAAAATTCGCCGGACTGCCATGAGACAAATGTCCGCCATGGGAAAGATTCATCCCCAAAACCGTGTCCCCGGGAGAACATGCTGCAAAATAAACAGCCATATTAGCCTGGGTTCCGGAATGCGGCTGAACATTAACCGCCTCCGCGCCGAATAGCTTTTTACAACGTTCAATCGCCAGAGTTTCAGCCAAATCCACATACTCACAACCTCCATAATAGCGTTTGGCTGGATACCCCTCGGCGTATTTATTCGTCATCACCGATCCCTGGGCTTCCAGGACAGCTTCACTGACGAAATTTTCCGAAGCGATGAGTTCAAGTTTACCCGCTTGACGCCTTGTTTCCATCTGGATGGCGGAAGCGACTTCCGGATCAATCTGCTCTAAAAAAGACATGGATGAAAATTCCTCCCCAAAAGAGCTATGCTCGATATTTCCTTAAAACAATAACCGCATTGACACCACCGAAACCAAAACTGTTGGACAGAGCAACATCGATTTCCTGTTGTCTGGCAATATTGGGCACAAAATCCAGATCACATTCCTCGTCCGGATTTTCCAGGTTGATCGTCGGCGGAATGACACCTTCCTGAAGCGCCTTGACGGTGAAAATCGCTTCCACGGCTCCTGTACCACCCAACATGTGGCCGGTCATGGACTTTGTGGAGCTCACCAGAAGCTTTGTGGCGTGATCGCCGAAAAGGCTTTTAATTGCCTGCGCTTCATAAAGATCGTTCAGAGGTGTGGATGTGCCGTGAGCGTTGATATAATCAACATCGGTTATCGTCAGGCCTGCATCCCTGATGGCTACCTGCATGCTGCGGCGGGCACCTTCATGTCCGGGTGGGGGAGCGGCAAGATGATAGGCGTCGGAGGTGCAACCGTATCCGGTCATTTCGGCATAAATTTTTGCGCCGCGCCGGAGGGCGAACGATAATTCCTCCAGAATTAATATGCCGCAACCCTCGGATATCACAAAACCATTTCGTTCCTTGTCAAAGGGTCGGCTGGCCTTTTGCGGCTCGTCATTGCGTGTGGAAAGAGCACGCATCGCGCAGAATCCACCAACGCCCAAAGGCGTTACAGCTGCTTCGACGCCGCCGGTAATCATGGCATCCGCATCTCCATAGGCAATAGTTTTATAGGCATCTCCAATCGCCGATGTGCCAGAGGCGCAGGCGGTTACCGAACAATTAATGGGCCCCTTGGCGCCGGAACGTATAGAAACATGGCCGGATGCCAGATTGGCTAAAATCGCAGGAACACCGAAAGGAGATAATTTTCGGGGACCTGATGCAGAAAGCACTTTAGCTTCTTCTTCAAAAGTGAGAGCGCCGCCAATGGCCGACCCGATCATCACGCCTACCCGCTCGGCGATTTCCGGACCGATTGTCAAAAACGCATCATCCAGCGCCATTTGCGCGGCGGCTATCGAATAAATTGTAAAGTTGTCATAACGGCGGACTTCCTTCTTATCGACGTACAGCAGAGGATCAAAATTTTTAATTTCGCCCGCTATTCTGGAATTGAAACCAGAGGCGTCAAAACGGGTAATCGGGCCAATGCCGGACTTTCCTGCAACAACGCCATTCCACGAGTCTGAAGCGGAATTGCCCAACGGACTTAAAACGCCGATGCCGGTTATAACGACACGCCTTTTCATAGTCAAATCATCCTGGATGATGAAAAATTAATTTGCACCTTTTTGCCGAAGAAAATCCACAACATCTTTAACTGTTCGTATTTTTTCCAGTTCTTCATCCGCAATCTCCACACCGAAAACTTCTTCCATCTCCATGACCAATTCAACCAGATCCAGAGAATCGGCGCCCAGGTCATCAATAAATGATGCTTCAAGCTTACATTGCTCCGGAGAGACATCCAGCTGTTCGATAACCAGTTTGATAACTTTTTCTTCTAAAGACATGTCTTTTTCCTCCACACCCGTCCAAGATTAAGCTCAATAATGACAACACACGCTATCTGACAAAATACATCAGGTTTTTTCAACGAAATCCTGCTGGCCGATTTCAACATGGCAATGATCAACGGCAGGAAAATCGATAGGAAATAGCATGTTCAGGATATTTTTTCCGCCGCAATCACTTCTCTGCCTTTGTAGGTGCCGCAGGTCGGGCACACGCGATGGGGCATTTTCGGTTCATTGCATTGTGGGCAAACTGACAGGGCCGGCGATTTCAGGAAGTCATGGGCTCTGCGAGTATTACGTCTTGTTTTGGAATGTCGTTTTACTGGATTTGGCATGATAATTTATCCTCTTTTTTTAAGTTTTTTTAATTTTAAAATCCTTGAGCGCTGCCAACCTGCTGTCGGGAATAAAAAGACGGCAGTCGCATTTCCCTTTATTTAAATTGGTTCCGCAGTGTGGACACAGCCCCCTGCAATTCTCAACACAGAGGATTTTCATGGGAGTCTGTAGAATAATCTGCTCACAGACAATTGGCGCTAAATCAATAAAATCACCATGATAATAACCCTTTTCCAGATCTTCCGCGAAAAGTTCCATTTCCTCGGATGTTTCCTCCTTTTCCGGAACCAGTGTGTAGGTAAAATCCTCGCCGATGGAAATCGTCGTCAATTCGAGGCAGCGGTCGCATTCCTGAATGATATTTGCCGACAGAGTTCCACGAATATAAATGGTATCGCCTGACCGAGAAATCAGGCAGTTTACATTAGCCTCTTCCAGCGAAAAATCCGGCAATTCCTCTTTAGTAAAACATTTTCGGAACCATTCGTCGCCTTCAGAGAAATCCAAACGAAGACCTTCTTCCGGAAGCATCGTTAGATTAATTATCAAAGAATCGGACATGAAAAAACATGCTGCCTTATTCAAAATGAGCCAACCGGCTAAGGGGAGGAGTAAATGATAAAACGCATGTGTTGTCAAGAACAATTTGCTGCAGATGCGAAAGGCAAAAGACACTTGACAAATGGTCATACGCAACTCTATACAAGCACAAAAAAACAAGGGAAATACTATGATCTGCAAAATGCGCACCCGCTTTGCCCCCTCGCCCACCGGCTATTTGCACATTGGAGGAGCAAGAACAGCTCTTTTTAACTGGCTTTTCTCACGCCATCACGGCGGAGAATTCGTTTTGAGAATTGAAGACACCGATCAGCAGCGTTCCACAGACGAATCCACAAAGGCAATTCTGGATGCCATGACTTGGCTGGGGCTGGATTGGGACGAAGGTCCCCACTTTCAGGCCCGACGAGTAGATTTGCATCGGGAAATGGTGCAAAGACTTCTTCACGAAGGCAAGGCCTACGTTTGCACATGCACACCCGAAGAGCTTGAGAATAAACGAAAAGATGCACTGGCTTCTGGCAAGAAACCCAAATACGACGGCGCTTGCCGGGAGAAGGGGCTGAAAAAAATTCCAGGTTCGGTCGTGCGTTTTCGCGGTAAGGATTCCGGTATTACCATTGTTGAAGATCTGATTAAGGGAAACATCGCTTTTAACAACGAAGAGTTGGATGATTTAATTATCGAACGAGGCGACGGATATCCCACATATAATTTCGCCGTTGTCATTGACGACGCGATGATGAACATCACCCACGTCATCCGCGGCGATGATCATGTCAACAACACACCCCGCCAGATCCTCATGTATAAAGCCTTGGGTTTTGACGTACCCAAGTTCGCTCACGTTCCCATGATTCTTGGATCAGACAAAGCGCGTTTGAGCAAGCGACACGGAGCCACCTCCGTTATGGCATACAAGAAAATGGGATACCTGCCGGAGGCTCTTGTCAATTACCTGGTTCGCCTGGGCTGGTCTCACGGTGATCAGGAAATATTTTCTATCAAGGAATTAATTGAATATTTTGATCTTTCCGCCGTCGGAAAATCTCCGGCTGTTTTCAACCCCGATAAATTAAACTGGCTAAATTCGCATTATATAAAAGAATCACCCCCGGAGCAATTAACCGACCAGATGAAATCTCTGTGGCCTGAAGGCGTTGATCTGAATGATTCCGCTTTTATCAGAAAAGTGGTCACCGACCTTCAGCCGCGTGTAAAAACACTGACAGAACTTGCAGATTCAGCCCACTTTTATTTCACGGATTCAGTACTTTACGAAGAAGCTGCACTGAAGTTTTTCACTCCGGAAATACTTCCTCACCTGAAGTCACTTGCCGCATCCATTGTGGATATACAAAACTTCACGAAAGAAAATTTGGAAACCTTTCTGAAAACCTTCATCGTAAAAGAGGGAATTAAATTCAAAGTCATCGCCCAGCCGCTGCGCGTAGCACTGACCGGCAAAACCGTCAGCCCGGGCATTGACGAAGTCATGATGACGCTGGGCCGGAATCGTACCAGAAAAAGGCTAAACGACGCGATAGCTTATATTGAAAATGCATCTCAGGAAATTTAACGGAATAGGTCTTGATCATATTTCCTTGCACGGCTAATTTCACCTTGACTTTTAACGTCTGATTGAATACATGGGTGCCTTCTCGTCTTTCGTTGCCGGGCGTTTCTGAAAGATCGGAAAACAGGTTTGGCAAACGAAAATCGGGATAGATACCCTTTCATCCAAACGGTCCCATCGTCTAGTGGTTAGGACGCTGGCCTCTCACGCCGGAAACCGGGGTT
>DAOLNX010000025.1:0-31986 GCA_035416785.1 Smithellaceae bacterium
ATGTCAGCTTCCCAAGCTGGACGTCGCCGGTTCGAGCCCGGTCGCCCGCTCCAATAAAATCAATACTTTACTGATTTCTGAGAATCGGGGATTTCCCGGTTTTGGTTTGTCTGTGGATTTTCCTTTCGACTGTGCTGCAGGATGGCCAGAACTGTCTTGCGGATGTCTTTTTTCTTCAAAGCATCTTCTGGAAGCCTCATGCCGCACCGGACGGCCATTTCCTTGAGGAATTTGTTGGCCTGGTCACTGACGACCGGGTCCACGCCAAAGCGCAAAAACTGCAGCTTGTTTAAAAGAGCGTTTTCCTGCCCTTCCTTTGCGGTCAGCACGGAACGCGCGATGAGATTGTCGATGTCAAACTGCACGACGCTTCGGAGTACCACACGGTCTCCCGCATCATAGCGTCCTAAAAGGGTGTCGAATTGCTGCAAAATCCACTCGTCGATGCTTCCCATAT
Source organism: Smithellaceae bacterium (assembly GCA_035416785.1). GTDB lineage: Bacteria > Desulfobacterota > Syntrophia > Syntrophales > Smithellaceae > UBA8904. Next base: position 458 of record DAOLNX010000025.1, read on the forward strand.
AACCTGCGGCAATGCCCGCGATCATCATGACATAATGCATCTGGTCCCAGTGCACGCATTGCCGGATCAAATTGCGCACGGTTTGCCGTTGTGCTTCCGAAATGGAGAGGTGGGAAGCGAACCCGTCTTGCTCGTCCGAAATAATCTGGGCCAAAAGCAAAAGAAGCATCGTCCCTCCCATGATTCTTTTTGAAGGCACGATGGCGTTTTGCGCCAGTTTCAGCAGTTGTGGAAAGTTGGATCGGATTTTTTCAGTCAGGGGATGCCCCGTGCTTCCCCATTGATAGATCTGATGGAGATAAAAACCGAAAATACCACTGGTTCTGGCGTTCATAATGCTGAACACATGGTCCACATCCACGGCATCCTGAATTCTTAATTCGTTCACCAGATGACGGGGCATCCTGGAAATAATTTCTTCAATAATGAAGCGACGTTCTTCGGGTTTGAGTCCGGCCCAGTTCAAAAGATAGCCTGTCACCGCTTCCGATTCCAGACATTCTTCAGGTTCTGCGATAATTTCATAGACTTTGACGCGATTGAAGACAAAGATGTCGCTCATGAGTTTGGAGATATATGCGCTGACTCTTTCGTAACGAGGGTCGTGGTTTACGCCCAGTGTCCAGATGTAGGCGATCAGGCTTTTGTTGACTTTCGTCAATACTTTTAATAACATCTTGTAATCATTGCGAAATACTTTTGGTGTATTAATCAGGTCATATAAAAGGGTTCGCAGCAGCAGCCACTCGCTGACATCCACGACGTGTCTGCCGTTGAGATAACCCGTTCTTAAAAATTCTTTCAACTGGTGGTGATCAATATTGTCGTTTCGTAATAATTCGATCAGATTGCTGTGATTGATGTTGTCTCTCACAAGGGAGGCATTCATGTTCCTGACATTATTCCATAATTGCTCACAATAAACGCCGGTTTTATTCTCGTAGAGACACTCGCTCAAAACATTCAGCCTTTCCAGAAAGGTCTCCTTGCTGGAATAGGTCATGAGCATCATGAAATCATAGGCAAGCTCGGAGTCCTTTTGCCCCGTCATGTCCTGCAGCATGCAACAACATTTCTCTTCCCGGTCCGAGAGGGGCCAGCCGAAAATGTTGTGGACGCTTTGCTGCTCTGCGGATTCGTCATAGCTCAGATAACGGTTCCAGGTTTTCATGGCCGCCACATAAATGGTTTCCTTACGCTTTTCTTTTCCCGACGATTGCAGAATGGCCAGCATAATTGCGTAACCGATGTTTAAATATAATGCGGGTTTCCAGTTGTCCTGTCCGATGAATGGAAAAATATTGATCATGATGATTCCGTTTTCGAAGGATACCCGATCTGCCTGTGGATTGTCACAGTAGATAACTTTGTAGGTTTGTGTCCACAGGTAATCGACATAGCGGAAAGCGTAATTTTTTACGATTTTATGAACAAATCCGGTCAGTTCGCCTAGAAATTCCGGTCGTACCCGCGGATGGGACTTGACGGCGGAAATGTCAATCTGCAGACAGTGTCTGTTGTTTGCCGCGCAAACGGATTGAATCCAGACGCTGGTCGGACGAATGTGGTAAATATGATGCTTGCTGAAAATGTCCATCGAGGCAAGCAAAAGTCCCGGTTTATCACGGTATCTGTCGATTGTCAGAGTGCGTAATTCATTTCTGGCCGCTTTGGTGTGTCTGACGGCGATGGCGGCATAGGAAAAAACCGCTTCCGTGAAAATGTCCAGGATTTCGGCATGGACAATCGGAAGTTCCTTGATATGGTTGTAATAGGGAAGAAATAAATTCCAATGCGCCTCGATGAGCACATGACCTTCCTCGATCATCATTTTTAAAACCGATTCCCGGCGGCCGATGACATGAAAAGTGATGCGCAAGGTCTTATAGTCGGAAAATACAGGAAGCAGGAGAGTTTTTAAACGACGGAATTCAATTGATTTTGTCCGGTCGGCAAGGTCGTCCTGAACGGAAAGCGTCTGATGCGTTGTGATCTGGCGGGGAACAAAATCCTCTTCCTCCGCATTTTTGCCAAATGACAGCTCCGGCAGATCAACCCCATCCGCCACTGCCGGATAAATAATAATTTTGGCCTTTTTGATTCGCGTCCAGGAAGCGTCTTGTTTGAGAGCAAATGCCTTTTCCATGCTGTCTCCGGAAAACAAACCTCCGTCTGCCGCACCGGCTCGGAGGCTGTCTTACGGGGAAAGACTCTACAGGCAAGGAAGCTTGCCTGTCAATTCCTTTTTTGAAAAGGCCTGGTTCTGTTTCCGATAAGAAGTTCTTCCATCCAGAAACATGGTTTCCCTTTTCGTTGTTTAACGGCTCTGCCCGTTCAGTCCAGTACCTGGCGGATTTTTTTGGCAAGATCCTTAAAGAGAAACGGCTTCTGGAGGAAATTCACACCGTCGTCAAGCACGCCTTGGTGTTCGATTACATCCGCGGTATAACCGGATATGAAAAGGTGCTTGATGTTTGGCAAGATTTCCAGAAGACGCCGGACAAGCTCTTTTCCGTTCATTTCAGGCATGACCACATCGGTAATGACCAGCTGAATGCCGGTTGGGTCGTCCGTGGCCAGTTTCAGGGCCTTTCCCGGCGTTTCCGCCGATAAAACCGTGTAGCCAAGATTGCTCAGCATGAGTGTGGTCATATCGAGAATGGCTTGCTCATCCTCCACCAAAAGGACGGTCTCTCCCCGTCCCCGCGGCAACTTCTCGGCCGTTTCTTTTGCTGCCTCTCCTGACTTTTCGGCATGAACCGGTATGTAAATTTTAAAAGCCGTCCCGATTTCTCTTTCGCTGTAGACATGGATATAACCATCGTTTTGTTTTACAATGCCATAAACTGTGGCCAGTCCCATTCCTGTTCCCTTGCCGGGCCCCTTGGTGGTGAAGAAAGGTTCGAAAATGTGTTTCTCCGTTTCTCGGTCCATGCCGCAACCGTTATCGCTTACGGAAAGCAATGCGTATTTTCCGGGCGGAATTTCAGCGTGAGAAAGAGTATAGTTTCGGTCAAAAAAAACCGTATCGGTGGAGATGATAATTTTACCGACGCTGCTGATGGAGTCGCGTGCATTGACGCATAGATTGAGCAAAATCTGGTCAAGTTGAGAAGGATCCATTCTGACTCTGCAGAGGGTTTTTCCCGGCCGCCAGTCCAGTTCGATATTTTCTCCGATCAGACGTCGGATCATTTTCATGGTGGCCTCGATGGAATCATTGATGTCAAAAACAACCGGCGAAATCACCTGCTTCCGGGCAAATGCCAGCAATTGACGCGTGATGTTGGAAGATCGCTGGGCCGCGTCCAGGATCTTTTCCAGATTCTTCCGCAGAGGATCCTCCGGGGACATTTTATCCAGAGTGATTTCGGCATAGCCCATAATGGCTCCCAGAATATTATTGAAATCATGGGCGACTCCACCTGCCAGAACGCCAACTGCTTCCAGTTTTCGGGATTGGAGCAACTGTTCCTGCAGTTCATTCCGTTCCTGTTCCGAGCGCTTGCGCAAGGTAATGTCCTGTGCCGTGCCGACGTAATGCGTCATTTTGCCTGTATGGTCAAAAATTGGATTGCCTCGGGCTTCGAGAAATTTTTCAAGACCGTCAGGCAACACAATACGATATTCCTCATGTAAAGATTTCTTTTCTTGCAGAGCTTCTCTAAAGCTCTTGTCTATCCTTTCGCGATCGTCAGGATGGATCTTCTGGATCAGACTTTGATAATCGGGCGTTCCCGATTCGGAATGGCATTCAATGATACGAAACATTTCATCCGACCAGAAGTGCTCCCGAGTGGAAAGGTTATATTCCCAGCTTCCGATATGCAGTTGCTCCTGGGCGGTTTTAAGGTTTGCTTCGCTCTTACGGACTTTTTCTTCCGCCTTCTTTCTCTCGGTGATGTCATGGTATAAAACCTGAAACTGTGGTTCTCCGTTCCAGATAATTTCTTTGCGGAAAACCTGCAGGCATCGGCTTTGTCCGTCTTTGCGGATAATGTTGACTTCATACCCGGTCGGCACAGCTTCTCCGTGGCGTCTTTTTTCCCGCCGGGAAAGAAAAGCGGCATACGTTTCGGGAGAATAACGATCTTTGGCGCCGGTCTTCTGTAGTTCCTCCAGCGTTTCGTAACCGTAAATATCCAAGAGCGCTTTGTTGGCGTAGATCGTCTCGCCTGCTTCCGTGACGATGCGTGCACCCAATGGAGAATCGTTGAGGAAATGGCGGAAATTTTCTCCGCTTTTCTGAAGTTCCCGGTTGAGCTCTGCCATTTCGGTCATCTTCTTTTCCAGGGTATTCAGAACCCGCTCGTCGTGAGCGGTGAGATACTCCTCACGGTCCAGGGGAGTTTTCACCGTTTCTCTGGCCTGCCAGCGCAGATTCAGCACTTCCTTGACAAGTTCCAGAAATTCGACAGGGTCCTGCGGTTTGACGATAAACCGCTGGGCTCCCACAGCTAATGCCAGTTCCCGGTCTTTTTCTTCTGTGTAATGGGCGGTGTAAAAGATGAAAGGCACAGCTTTTAATGCCGGATCGATTTTGCATTCCCGGCAGAATTGAAATCCGTCCATGACGGGCATCATGATGTCCGAAATGATCAGGCTGGGTGGGTTTTGCCGTGCTTTGTCAAGGGCCTCTGCTCCGTTTCTGGCCGTATCGGTTTCGTAGCCGTGTCCCCGCAGCAGAACTTCCAGGAGGTATCTGCTTTGTTCTTCATCATCCACAATCAGGCATGTGGTCATCATTCCTTATCCTTTCGTAACGGCAGTGAAAAGCAGAACATGCTTCCCTGGCCCGGTCCACTATCGGCCCAGATACTGCCGCCCATCAGTTCCACCAGTCGCTTGCATATGGATAATCCCAGCCCGGTGCCCTCATATTTACGGGTCATACCCGTATCCATCTGGCAAAAAGGCCTGAACAGCCGTTCCCGATCTTCAGGTTTAATGCCGATGCCCGTGTCTGACACACAGATGATGCACTTTCCATTATTGACCAAGCAGGAAACATGAATCTTGCCCTTCTCCGTGAACTTGATGGCGTTACTGAGCAGATTCAGCAGTACCTGCTCCACCCGCCGGACATCGCTTTCCATGATGCCGACATCGTAAGCGATATCTGATGTAAGTTCCAGTCCCTGTTTTTCGGCCAGGGGCTTTACGCTTTGGACAACCTTCTTTACCGATGCGGCCATGTCGAAAGGCTCGGTAGCGACTTTTAATTGTCCGGCCTCGATCTTGGAAATATCCAAGACATCACTAATCAAAGATAACAAATGGTTGGCGCTGTTTTTGACCATGGAAAGCTGCTTGGTCTGTTCATCGTTGATGGGGCCGCTCAGTTCCTGCAAAAGAACGCCGGTAAAACCGATAATAGAATTGAGCGGTGTGCGCAGTTCATGAGACATCGTGGCCAGAAATGCCGATTTGATCCGGTCTGCTGCTTCCGCCCGTTCCTTGGCCAGGCGAAGCTCTTCGACGGTCCTGCGTAATTCAATTTCCATGTTTTTCCGGACGGTTAAATCGGTATGTGTGCCGACTGCACGGGCCGGCAATCCCTTATCGTCGTATGAAACCACTTTACCGCGGCTTACAATCCACATGTAGGAGCCATCCTTGCACCGCATGCGGAATTCGACTTCGTAAGCTCCTTCATTTTCCATCCGCTTCCTGATGGTTTCCAGAATCAGATCCCGTTCATTTGGGTGTATCTGATTGTAAAAGCAATCTTTCATATCCGGTCCGAGTTCGCCGGGTTCATAGCCCAACATTCGGAAATAAGCGGGATTGAGGTACGTTTCGTCGGTTTGGATATTCCAGTCCCATAGACCGTCTCTGGAGGCTTCCATCGCGTAACTGTATCGCTCCTCACTTGTTTTCAGCCGCTTCAGGACTTCATCCAGCTCGGCTGTGCGCGTTTTTACCAGTTCTTCCAGTTGGTCCCGGTGGATTTTCAGTTTGTCGAACAGTCCGTTTTGTTCATGATCGGCGGTCCTGTCCGAAGACGGTTGTTCAACAGATTGGGGTTGGTCCATTTCAGAACTCTCCTTGCCGCCGTGCTGGGCACTATTCCATTCGGCAGCGGATGTCGATTTATCCGCGACCGGCCAACCCGGCGCCGGTCATGAATGGTGTATGCTCCTATTCTTTCATAGGTTTTTTTGTAAAATGGCGTTTCAGACCCTGAAGAACCGTTACACACCTGTTCAACTGAAGATAGGCGGGAAGTCCCGCGTTTTCTGCGATGTCTCTAAGGCGTTCGGCAACATCCTTTCTGCCTTCCAGCCACAGCACAACGGGTTTTTCGTGCTTTCTCGCTGTCGCCGCGAGCTCCTGAAAAAAAGCTGCGGTAATCAGAGGCGAGGCATAACAGTGAAAGATGACTGAGTCCACCGCCGCATCATGGAGCACCGCCTTCAAAGACTGTTTAAACACGCGGTCATATCCGTGCTGTTCGATAGCGATCCAGAGATCAACCGGATGGGCGGGCCTGTTCCATGGGGGGAAAAGCTCGGCAATGGAATCGAGGGTTTTTGGAGAAAGCGTGGCCAGTTCCAGGCCGCAGTCATCCATAAGATCGGTTGTAATGGTTCCAGCGCCGCCGGAAAAGGTCAGAATTGCGGCACCTTTTCCAGCCGGGAAAGGCATTTTTTTGGAAAAGGCTCTGGCCATGTCTGTCAACTCTGCCGGATCAAACACCTCAATAATTCCCGCCTGGCGGAAGGCTCCGCGGGTTACTGCATAATTGCCGGAAAGGCTTGCCGTGTGACTTTGCGCCGCTTTTGCGCCTTTTACGCTTCTGCCTCCCAGAAGCACGATCACCGGTTTTCGGGTATTCTTTGCCAGCTGGATAAATCTTCTTCCGTCAACCAGCGATTCAAGATAGCAGGCGACGACTTCCGTTTCCGGATCAGCGATCAGGTATTCCAGAATATCGCTTTCATCAATGTCACATTTATTGCCGATGGAACAAACCTTGCTCACGCCCATGTCGCCTTCCTGCAGCGCATGGAGCAAAAAACCGGCGGAGAGCATGCCACTTTGAACGATCATGCCGATATTGCCGCCTTTGAGAATATCCGGCCAGGTCAGCGAATGAATGAAAGAAAATACATGCCTGCGATTGGCGTCAATGAAACCCATGCAATTGGGCCCCCATAGTCGAATGCCGGCATCGGTCGCAATTTTCAGGGCCTGCCTTTGAATTTCCGCCCCTTCCTCTCCAGCTTCGTTAAAACCTCCGGATTCAATGATGATGCCCTTCACGCTTTTTTTTGCGCATTCGCCGACAGTGTGCGGAAGCTCTTTTGCCGGAATGAAATAGATCGCCAGATCGACCTCACCCGGCACGGAAGCGATGTCCGGATAGCAGGGCAACCCCAGAATTTCAGTATAATTTTTATTGATCGGATAAATAGTTCCGTGAAATCCAGAGGTTACGTTTTTGACAATATGATAGCCGCCTTTAGAAATATTGTTTGATGCTCCAAGTATCGCCACACTGTTCGGATGAAAAAAGCAATCCAGCATATTCACCTTTCCTTACGTTGAAAATGACGCTCCTTTCCGGATACTTTCATTTTCGGGATATGATTTTTACACTTCCTCTGCCGCCTTATTATATCGCTGCGAAAAGCATGGCAGGTAGTGGCTCCGGGCTGCCTGCCAAGCTTCCTGGTAGTTGCGGGGCCACTCACGGCATACCGAAGGCTTGTGGCCGGAAGCATGCAACCGGCAGCCTCTTGTCTCCTGAAGAAAAACGCATCCACGCGGTCCGGTTTTGGTTCGATACATGACGTCTCCGTCCTGATCGGTTCTCGGGCCTGAAAAGTCCGTTGCTTCGGCCTGGCCGGTCTGGATTAACCAATCTCTTTCCTTCTCAAACACATCAGCTCCGTGTTGACAGCAGGAATCTCCGCAGGGAAATGAACAGCAGTCCCATGGTTCTTTGGGACTCTCATCAGATTTCTTATGGGGCATTTTGTTCGCCGTAATGATGGACATGAAATTCTCCGTGCGCAATTGCGAAACGGTTTTTCTCTTTACCTTTTATACGGAAGCCGCCTGAAAATCAAATTAAAAACGAATTCCGGTACCAGATGAGAAGTGATAAAAAAATGAGCCTTGGCAAGAAGGAAAGGCAAAAAGATATTTGTACCGGTGAGAATTTTCGTGATGCTATAGATGAAATGACGATGACAATGCCGGGATGATTGTGGCATGAAGATTGTTGGCAAAAGCGATGCGGTGCACCGTCCAATGCGCTGAGATCAGAAGGTGTTGGTCATCTTCTGTTTCCCTGTTCTTTCAACGGGTGTTTGTATGCTGGCCGGTGTCTTGAAGCCACCCGTCGGGCAGCATGTGTTTATGCTTTTTGATCGAGCTGCCATTTGACCGGACCGCGATATTTTTTCCCCCGATGTTCAAATTCGCGGTGCAGGGCGCAGGCCGATGCCGGCGAAGACCAGGAGGTGGCGATGCTGCCATGTCCTTTTGGAAACACGGTGACTTCCACGTCCGCAAATTCGCAGGGAACCACCGCCGCCGGGCGGTCCACCAGGTCGTCTTCCTCTGCATAACACAGGAGATATTGGATGTTTTTCTTTTTCAAATCCGTAAAGTTCAGCTTGCGGTCAAACAGGGTCACCGGTAGTGTGCCGTCCGGCGCGACAGGCCGCGTATAGGACATAAAACTTAACATTGTGATATCTTTTGGCAAATCCGAACGGTCGTATTTGATCCAGTGCAGCAGGTAGGAAGCGGTTTTCGATACTTTGACGTTTTTATCTTTGGCCGCCCTGACCGCGGTCAGCTCCCGGAAAAAGGTCGCGCCGGGAGCTTCCTTGGAAATGCTCTTCAGCTTGTAAACCCAGCTCATCACCTTTCCGTCCACAATGTCGTTGCCGCCGGTCACATACTTCTTGCTGTATTCCAGATCGCGGTAGCGCTCGGGCAGATGGTTCATATAGTCCACCAGTGCCGCGCTGCGTGTTCCATCCATGGGCGCCACACAGGTAATCAATCCGTCCACCAGGCCGTCGAGCTCGCCGGAGAGAATGTCCAGCATCGCCATGAATCCTCCCTGGCAAAACCCGTTGAGCGTCACCTTCCGGCCATGCTTTTTCTTCAAAAGCTGGCAGAAATATTTCGTGTCCAGGGCGTCGTCTTCGCCCCGCATGACTTGAACTTCCGGATGGGAAATGTCCTTGAGCGACCGGAAATAAGTGGGAATGCCGGCGTTGGCGAAACTGTGCACGTAGCTTTTCCGTCCGTCGGGATCAAAGGCCAGAATATTGCCCCCCAGAACGAAAGGATGAATGATGATGATCGGTTTGAGCTGGTCATTGACCTGAATGCCTTCCTCCCAGGGCAGAACCTGATACAGACTGAAGCGCGGCGTCTCGGCAACGAGGCGGTACCGTCTGTCGGTAAAGTCAAAGCCAAACCCCTCGGCTTTTTCGATCTCTTTGGGAAAATCGTAAACCAGCGCTTTCAGGTTGGCGTCCAGGTTTTCCCAGTAATCGAAAAAATCCTCATCACTGCTCTGGTCCAGTGAACGCAGACGCTCCAGCTCCAGCTGCAGATAGTCCATTTGCTCTTTGCTCATGCCCAGGTAGCCGTCTCCCCAAATTTTGCAGTTGAATAGCACCAGTTCCATATAGTCGGCAGCGGTTTGCCAAATTGTCGTGCTCGGGATCTTCTTCTGTTGTTCCGTTTCCCAGAAGGATTGAGACGCTGTCCAGTACGGCTCCATGAATTCGTTGATGTATTTCATGATGCCGATCGACATGGTGAACGCCACGGACAACTGGTGCCTGTGGACGGCCATCCATCTTTCCTGTGCCGATGTCTTTTTCATCATCCTCCTCCTGTTCTTCGCTCATTCGCATTGCAGCTGACTGCCTAATGATCCTGTTACACTTCAATTTTTGCAAACGCCGTGCCGGGTAATATGCGGCTCCTGCAGATGAGCGAAGGTTTGATAAGGTGTTATTTTCAGAAATAATTTAGAAGTTTGTATGTTACAGGGCAGGGATTCTGTTCATGGGAAGGGGCTTAAAAAAGCGCATGATGACTCATTTTTACCTCATTTGTGACCTATTACAGGAATTTTTTTCCGGCCGTCGATTCTGATTGGCAGTTTGGCGGCATTTTGTTCTATTGCATAATGTGCCTGAGTCTATTTCATACATTTTTGTTGTAATTTTGACGGGTTGAGTATAGAAAAAAGCAGTCTGCGGTTTCGGCCAAGGAACTTCTGATCTTCCATATTGAGGAGAACATGATAAAAATCGGAAGCATAATCTTTTGGAGAAAACAGCATGTCTGCCCCCGCTGGCTGTGTTTTACGTTCGATAATTGGATTCGCCGGCGGATCCAGAATCCCGACCGGATAATAAAAAATTATATCCGGACAGGTGACACGGTTGTGGACATCGGTCCTGGCATTGGTTTTTTTACCATTCCCATCGCCCGACGGGTGGGGACCAATGGACAGGTCATTGCCGTGGACATTCAGAAGGAAATGCTGACAGCAATATCCAAGCGGGCGGATCGAGCCGGTGTCGCGCAGCGGATCACTTTACAGCCTGCCAGTACCACTTCACTTAATATTGCTGGGATTCGGGCGGATTTTATTCTGGCTTTCTGGATGATTCACGAGGTGACGGATCAGGAAAAATTCTTCACGCAATTATTTGCGGCCACAAAAGACGATGGGAAATTTCTACTCGCGGAGCCAAAGCTTCATGTTTCTCAACAACAATTCCAGAACGAGGTTCTGACCGCAAAAAACGCGGGTTTTCGTGAGGCGGAGCGTCCTGCTATTTCTTTGAGCCATTCCATTTTATTCGTGAAAGGCCGGCCGTAAGGCGCTGCGGCTTGCATCCATCGGACGCAAGCCGGTCATGTTTTCTCCTGTCCTTCCAGTTGAATGGTTTGCATAACGGAACGGTTACTCATGATAAGCGCGTCGATTAGCAATACTTTTGTCAATTTTTTCAAAACGGTCATTCTTCATTTCCCCGGCCGCATTTTCACCGAATCCGTCAAGAGAATTTCGCTTTGCTTTGCGACATCTGTTCAAGTTTACGGGAAGCATTGACCGCTGCGCCGAAAACATCTGTGTCGCCGATCTTCAGCACTTTGCCAAAGCCCAGACCGATGCGGATCAGAATCTTCTCAACATCCTTTTTTATCTGATATTTATAAGGCATCGTCCGATCCTCCTCCCTGAAATGTGTTCGACAAATCAATACAGTTCGTGGTGAGGAAAAAGATTTATGTTCGCTGCTGCAACCGTGATTCTCCGCTAAATTCTATTACTTTTAACAGCCAGGCCATATTTTGTCCGAGGACGTGCATGGTATGGAGGCCTTCCTCGTCTTTTTCAATGTCTCCCGGCTCAAGACCCATGCCAACATTCCAATAACAGGAACCGGGAACGATCATCTGGTTATATAAAAAGAAATGGTTGAGAGCGTCAAACGCAAAGACCGCTCCAGCCCGCCGGACGGCCACAACTCCGGCGCCGACTTTTTTCTTGAACAGGAATCCGTTAGCGCTTGCCACCATTCCCGATCTGTCAATCAAAGCCTTCATTTCAGCAGTGATATTGGAAAAATACGTCGGTGACCCAAAAATGATTCCGTCCGCTTCGATCATTTTTTCGATGCATTCATTCAAACCGTCATTTTTTACCGAACAGCGCTTGTCCATATTGTGAAAACATTTAAAGCAAGCGGCACAGCCCCTGATTATTTTTCCGGACAACTGAACCAGTTCCGTTTTAATGTCCTCTTTTTCCAGTTCACCAAAAACATGCCTGATCAGCGTACTCGTGTTTCCGTTTTTTCGCGGGCTGCCATTAAATGCGACAACTTTCATAAATATTCCTCCATTCATGATTGATTACAACAATTCGGATGATGATGCTATCTTAAAAGACAAACCTCAATCCTGCATTGGCATTGTGTGCGATATATTGGTTTAAGTTTACCTGCGCATCATACTGGATATACAACGACAGGTTTTTCTTTGTCAAAACGGTCAAGCCTGCACCAACCGAAAAAATATTCCTGTCGGGCGATGTGGTCTGAATGGTGAAAGGAGAGCTTCCAGTGGCAAGTCTTGATGTAATATTTTGGCCGTCCTTCAGAAATTCATTTCCGTATGATGCGCGGATGTGCGGCAGGTATGTGGCGCTTTCCGTCTTTATGGCGTAGGATGTTTGCACGCCTACATTGCCCTGGAGAGATCCGGTGGACTGCCTGTCCACATTCAGGTTTAAAGCTCCCGCATCCGATTCCGTATAGCTTTCTGTGCTCATTCTCACATACTGTAAAGACATATTGGAAGCTATTCTCCAGTTGCTTTGTTGTATATCGTAACCAATCTCTCCGTAGGCCGTAAACTGATTTCCGGCAGGAGAGGATTTTGCCGTGCGGTCAATTCCCGGAAACACGATGCGGCGGGTATTGTCATAGCGTGATAGTCCGTAGCTCAGGCCAGCATCTATATAAACGTTTTTGCGGTAGTAACTGCCATAAGCTCCAAAAGAATAACCAGCAGCCCTCACCATGCTTCCCCAATGATCCACATGTGCCCATGATGAGTTTTGCCCCAATATCAGGCCGGTGATCAGGTTTTTGATAAATCGATAATCAACTCCGATGGTTATACCTGTGGTGGTGAAATCATATCCCGTGCTGCCGGAGACATCCTTTTGATTGCCGTAGGCAGCATTGCCTTTAACGAAGACTCCCCATTTATCTGCCGAAACTTGAGGAAGCATACCTGTGAAATCAGGATGAATACCGGCAAGCATGATGGGATCACCGTTTGTATCCGCCATAAATGAACCGTTCAAAATCTTTCCCTCTGATCCCCGCCTTAAATCGCGTAACCTTTCAGAGATAATTCCTGTCTGCAACGAGGCGATGTTGAGGCTGAGGCTTCTTTGCGCTTCCGCGCCTTTTGGGGCAAACTGTTCCAGAACGTGAGCCACCATGTCGTATGACCGCAAAGAATCCAGTGTGGTAAGAACCGTATCCAAATCTCCTGTCGCGTTATTCCCGACGGAATTCAGCATAGATCCCACTGCCTGCTGGTTGGCATTTAAATACGTCATAAGGTTGCTGTTATTGTAGTCTCTCTCTACTACAAGATAAACCCGATCTCTCAAGTCGTATTTCGGTTTGAAGATAACCGTCGGGGTAATATTGGTAAAAAGCGAGGAAAACTGTCCGGTAACGCCTGCTGTTGAGGTCAGGATGTCACCAAATTTGGTATTGATGGCAGGGGTTGACCCGCCCGTCCAGGTAGTTTCCAGAATGCCGTCCAAGGAAGCTTTTCCCGTTATGGCCAGAAGGTCATTACTTGTTGCGGAGGCTACCTCAATATAGAGCTTTCCTTGTGCACCTTGTGCATAGTCGCCTGTCATGTTGATGGCACCAATGGAATTACCCGGCAATATTGTGCCGCTATCATTCAATATGCCTCTGGAGGCGTAAATCGAGCCGTTGCCGGAAACGACGCCCCTTTCAATCATCATGGACAGGCCGTATCCACCCGCATCTTCAGTGATATTGCCGTTCACCACAAGCGAACCGGTTTTTACAGTGATGGTATCTCTTGCCTGAAATATCCGGCCCGCCGGAATGGTGTAAATTTTGTTTGAATTAGTCAGCGTCAAAGAACGAGCCCTGATATCAGTCTGTTGCGTGTCCGGCAGGTCGCTGGATAGAAGAATATCACCCATCAGAAAAGTGACATTATAGCTGTTCCATACGCCGGCTTGATTGCCTATTTGATCAACCATGTTAATCGTCCAAGCGCCCAACCCCGATTCCCCCCAGAATGCATTGCTTAAAAATGTCCACTCAAAATTGGTGACGCTTGCCGTATCCCGAAAGCCATCGGGCAGATGGGTGGTGGAATTAAAAAGCAGGCTCTGCATGCCGGACGGAGATGTCATGCTGGCCGCAAGATTGCCGCGGTTGGGATGCGAAAAATTGAGCAATACCTCAACCCCTTCCAGCGGCTGACGGATGGAATCTGTAAGTTCCGATTTTGACAGGCTAAAAATTCTCATGGTGCCGCCGCCTTTGACATTCTTGATCCCTTCGTTAACATTCTGCGTTCCTGTGGAGTAAGAAGTCTGCTCGGTCACGTAAGCTACCTTCTGCACCATATCGACAAACTTGCCTGCATTGATGTTGCCGAAACCGTAATTAGGGTTGAACCAGTTGCCGGCCCCGTTTTTCAGCCATTTGCCGGTTGCGCTGTTGTCTGCCGTGTCCACAATGTCGCTTGTTTTCACAAGGATATGTTTAACCATGCGGACATCCATTTCGGGATTGGCCTCTTTGCCGAGTGCCAGAATGCCGGAAACAAGCGGTGCTGCTGAAGATGTACCGCCGAATCTGCCTGTATAGTTGTAATCCGGGAAAGAATCGAAGACGTCACCACAACCCTCGCAGCCGTTATTTAGTGAATAGGCATTGTAGCCCAAGTCTTTTCCCGTCCGGTCGGTAGTGGTAATGCCGAAACCGGTGGGAATGGTTGTGTCTGTATAAAAATCCGTTCTATTGGACGGGGCGGTCACAAAAATGGACGCTCCATAACAACTGTAATCCGTAAACTTTCCATCACTGCCGAGAGCGGCGACATTTATGACGTCACGATAACTGTTTTTCAGTGCCTTGTTGGCGTCCTCGCTTGCCTGACCTCTGGAGTTTCCTGACGCAAACACATGTATCACGCCATTGACTGATGTTGCATGGAGCGAGGGCAAAACATCTTCATCTTGATTAATAAAAGGAGAATTGAATCCGTAACTGTGATTATTTATATGTATTTCCGGCGCCGCCTTCGGTATCAACACTGTAGCTTCGCCTTGCGATTGGGATTCCACACCGCTTTTCCACAAATATGCATTAATGAAGGTTTGATTTGTAGCTGCGGGATCAAGCACACGCAGCCCGGCAATTGTTGCATAAGGGGCGGCACCCGTTCCGCCGATGGCGTTACCGCCTCTGGCTGCGGCAACGCCTGCCACCGCGGTGCCATGATTGTTTTTTGGGTAAACAGGTTCCTGATTTTCGTAAATATTCTTGCCCAGAAAATTGCGGCTCAGGGAAGCGCTGTAATTAGGTGCGAGATCCTCATTGGTTCCCTCTACTCCGTCATCGACAATGCCGATTATCACCCCCTTGCCTGTAAATCCCGACTTCCAGGCGGTAACTACATTGGTGTCGATATCCGTGTTCTTCATGACGACGGATTTGCCTTGATACGTCGCTTTATACCAGTCAGGCCCATCCGGCTGGTTGGGGAAAGCCCATGTGATTTCAGCAGGCGCATTGTTTTCGAGGTGCCATTGACCGGGGAAATAAGGTTTTTGCGCCACGCTGTAAAAAAAATAAGGATCATTCGGATAAAAAGGATCGCCTTGACAAAAGACGTGAAAAGGGAAGAAAAGTGGAAAAAAGAATAGTAGAATGATTGTTAAAATTTTGCGCATACTGTATCCGCCTTGACCCAGAATGATTGAGGTCTTTCCCCTCCATGCCATTGGATTCCTACCAGAAACTTTATAGAAGTTCAAAGTGTATGGAAAAAACCGCGTAACTGTGTTTATCCAAGTTCCATATTTATCCAAGAATATTCGTGCATTTCAAAATCGTTTGTTCTTGACTTGATGAAGGCTTTTTCTTAGTATTATTCCCATAATTAAGAAATAGGCAATCCATCTTTTTAGAATTCACCGAAAGGCCTCATGACGGTATGGCGCTGAAGAAGATATTTCTGCTGTTTCTCATCATAGCCTTGATGTTGGCATTTATCGGGGGCTGCAAGCAGGAGACAGATTATCCTCCCCTCAAAACCGTTTCCAAAGTTGACCTGAATCGCTATCTGGGCCGTTGGTATGAAATTGCCAGAATTGATCATTCTTTTCAGAAAGACTGTGTTGCTTCCACAGCTGAATATTCGTTACGCGCAGATGGGGATATCCGGGTGATCAATCGATGCAGGAAGATTTCCCCGGACGGGAAAATATCTTCGATTGAAGGAAAAGCCTGGGTACTGGACCCCGATACCCAGGCTTGGCTGAAGGTTCAGTTTTTCTGGCCATTTGCGGGAGATTACGTGATCATGGATTTAGACAGCAACAATTACAGCTATGCCGTGGTTGGTCATCCATCCCGGGATTATCTCTGGATTCTTGCCAGAACTCCGCAAATGGAAGAGGGATTGTATAACGAAATCATGAAGAGGATTGCCGAACAAGGTTATGATTCGAAAAGAATCAAAAAATTTGCCTCATCAAAATGAGAGGTTGTGAAAGGCATCCTCAATTTTTGGAGGGGATTCGTGCCGCAAACGGAAACCCCTTCAGGTCGACTGTCCTGAAGGGGTTTTATATGAAACAGATCATGTTTGGGCGGCGCCATTTCCAAGTTTGTCATTCGGTTTCTGGTATCTTGCCATTTTATCCGCGCGCCCCGGATGATCAGGTGACAATGGTTTTCACCGCGTCGATCACCGGATTGGTGAAAAGAGCCATCAGCAGGGTGTAAAGAGCAAAGGCGCCGACGACTTCAGAGGTATACATTTTTTCATATTTGCGTTTCAGGCTGACCATAATGAGTCCGCCCACAATCAGGCATCCCAGTTGAAAATAGGGGAAATTGCCTGCTCCTGTCGCTGCATATTCCGCAAATCCAAAAGTTGCCGTTAAAAGAACTACTGCCGCCGCCGCTGTGAGAGTTCCTAATGTCTTTTTCATGATCTGTTACCTCCTTTGGGGTAGTGTGTTTTCGTTGTTTTTAGGTAATGAAATTTGCGTGCCAGAATGTTTTCGGGGATGATCTGAATTGTATAATCTTGATATTATTGACAATCAATCACTGGTGGCCCCCTGGAAAGAGGGGCAGGGCACGCACGATTTCCTTTGCTTTTTATGGAATGTTCAACTGGCTTGAACGAAATGATGAAAACCAATGGCGATTGGGTGGATAGTTTTGTATGAGACATAGGGTAATGAAAAAACCTGTGGGAAGAATTATGGATCGGGAAAGACTTTGGACAAGAGATTTTATCATTCTGTCCGGAATAAATTTTTTAATATTTTTAACCCATTTCATCTTGATGGTGACGATGGCCGCTTATGCGGTCGATCGGTTCTCCGTCTCCACGAAAATGGCGGGGCTTGCCACCGGCGTTTTCATTCTCGGAGCGCTGATTGGACGCGCGGGAGTGGGCCGGATTATTGAAGATATTGGAAGCAAAAAGCTTTTAACCTTCAGCACGGTTTTTTTTGTGGTCACGTCGGGATTGTATTTTTTTGCGGCTGATTTGCCTTTGTTGATTTTGATTCGTTTTTTTCATGGCGTTACTTTTGGGATGGCCGGCACGGCCACCGGAACCCTTGTTGCCCAGATCATTCCCGGAAGCCGTCGCGGAGAGGGAATCGGCTACTACAGCATGGGGGCAATTGTGGCTGTGGCGATCGGGCCTTTTGCGGGTCTTTTTTTGATGGAGTCCGGCCATTACCGGATGCTGTTCCTTTTCACAACGCTTCTGGCTGCCTGCGGTTTTGCCTTTTCTTTCGGTGTGCGTGCTCCCTTACTTTCAAAAACACAAATAAATCCGCTTGCCGCCCGTAAAGGGTTTCATATGGCCAATTATCTGGAGTTCAAAGCGGTGCCGGTTTCCTTGGTCACGCTGGTCATCGGTTTCTGTTATTCGGGGGTGTTGACGTTTGTGTCTCTTTATACGAAACAGAATCAACTTTCGGATGCGGCCGGCTTCTTTTTTCTGGTCTATGCCGGGACCGTTTTCGTTTCCCGCCCTTTTTCCGGGCGCTTATTTGATCTCAAAGGGGCGAATTTTGTCGTCTATCCCTGCTTGTTCCTTTTTGCGGCGGGCATGCTTTTGTTTAGCCTGTCCGATTCCGCCTGGAAGCTGCTTGCCGCAGGCGCGGTCATGGGCTTGGGCTATGGAAATTTTATTTCCTGCGCGAACGCCATTGCTCTGAAAGGTCTTCCGCCATCCCGCCTGGGAATGGCAACCTCCACTTTTTTTATTTTTGTGGATTTCGGGTTCGGTGTGGGACCGTATGTGCTGGGTGCTCTGGCTCCGCTTTTGGGGTATCGGGGCCTGTTCCTGATGCTGTCTTGCGTGATTCTGGCAACGGTTCCGCTTTACAGCTCGCTTTACGGGAAGAAGGCAATATCCTGATTTTTATCAGGATATTGCGATTCAATCGGATGCAATTATTTTCTTTCGCTCAATTCCAGTAAGATGCCCCCTGTGGATTTGGGATGAACAAAGGCAATTTTCGCGCCGCCCGCGCCGTAACGCGGCTTTTCATCAATCAGACGGATGCCTTTGGCCTTGAGTTCTTCCAGGGCCGCCTCCAGATTTTCCACCCGCAGCGCCAGATGTTGTATTCCTTCTCCGTTCTTCTCGATGTATCTGGCAATCGGACCCTCCGGAGAGGTAGATTCCAGAAGCTCGATTTCCGAGTCTCCCACGGGGAAAAACGACACTTTCACTTTCTGTTCCGCCACTTCCTCGGTTCCCGTGGAATGAATGCCCAGCATTTCGTAAAGCTTTGAACTCTCCGCCAGATTCTTTACCGCAATGCCGATGTGATCGATTTTTACAATATTCATCTTTTTATACTCCTTCTAAAATTTCTGTCCTTTTAAACATTCCAGTACTTTTGCAGCAGCTGTGGCGGGAGTTATTCGTCCTTCTTCAACCTCCCTGAAAGACTGCTCAAGCTCTCCGGCAGCGGGACTTCCGTAAAACCATTCCTGAACGCCTTCTTTCACCAGATATTTTAACCACTCTCTGGCCTGCTCTTTTCGTTTTAGCTGAAGCCTGCCGCTTTCGGTTAGCTTTTGCCGGTGTTCAAGGATAATATTCAGAATATTCTCAAGACCCTCCATAGTCAGGGAACTGCATGTCACCACGGGCGGCCGCCACTCGTGTCCCGGCCCGGTCATCAGATGAAACGCTCTTTCATACTCCTTTTTGGCGATTTCGGCTTTGGTTTTGTTGTCGCCGTCGGCCTTGTTCACGGCGACGGCATCGGCCAGTTCCAGTACGCCTTTTTTGATGCCCTGAAGTTCATCGCCGCCGCCGGCAATCATCAGGACCAGAAAAAAATCAACCATCGAAGCGACGGCAACTTCCGACTGGCCCACGCCCACGGTTTCTATCAGCATGGCGTCAAATCCAGCCGCCTCGCAGATCAGCATCGTTTCGCGTGTTTTTCGGGCAACTCCCCCCAGTGTTTTTCCGGATGGAGAAGGTCGGATAAAAGCCTTTTCGTTTACCGAAAGCTTTTCCATTCGTGTTTTGTCTGCAAGAATACTGCCTCCTGTTTTTGGAGAGCTGGGGTCCACAGCGAGCACGGCCACACGGTATCCCTTTTGTGTCAGCATCGTTCCGAAACTTTCAATGAAGGTGCTTTTGCCTGCTCCGGGAAGACCGGTGATGCCTACCCGTAAA
Source organism: Smithellaceae bacterium (assembly GCA_035416785.1). GTDB lineage: Bacteria > Desulfobacterota > Syntrophia > Syntrophales > Smithellaceae > UBA8904. Next base: position 19,982 of record DAOLNX010000025.1, read on the forward strand.
GCTTTACCTGCAAAGGGCATCAGCTCGTCCAGAATATTCCGGGCCAAAACCTGGTCGGCGGGCAGGGCGCTTTCCACAAGCGTGATGGTTTTGGCCAGTAAACGCCTGTCGCCTTGAAGAATGCCCCGGATGTAAGTTTGTGCGTCGGGTTTTTTCATTGGTTATTTATTCCTGGCGCCGCTTATAACGGAATGCTGCATGATCGGCAACTGAAACTTTAACAAAATAATGCACGGTGGTCATCCGATATCCAGTTGTGGATTTCATAATCCTTGGTTGCTATCGGGGAGAAGAACTGGTAGAGAAAAATCTCAATATTGAAATTTCAGGAGATGGGTTATGGCAAAATCTTATGAGGAGAAGGTTGTTCCCGCCAAGACGGCAATCAGTTCAATTTCCCGCGGTAAAAGGGTGTTTATCGGGTCCTACTGTGGTGAACCTCAGTATCTGGTTTCCGAGCTGATTCGGCACACGGACAATTTTTCCGATGTGGAAGTGGTTCGCTTTCTGAATCTGGAAGGTTCTCTGATGGGACTGGTTGCGGATGAAACACAGGGGCGCTGCTATCATGTCCGCTCGATCTATCAGGGCTCGGGCATGATTGCGGGGCTGACGGCATCCAGGCGCTTTCTGACGCCGATGAATCTTTACACCGTGCCGTCTTTGTTTTTGAAGCGCCATATTCCCATTCACTATGCGTTGATTCAGACCGCGCCGCCTGACGAATTCGGCTGGCTGAATCTGGGAATTTCCGTGGACATCACTCTGGCTGCGGCCCAGGCGGCGGATGTCGTTATTGTTCAGATCAATCCGAAAATGCCGGTGGTTCCGGGTTATGGAATGATTCATGTGGATGATGTCGATTTCATTGTCGAACAAGAGGAAGAAATTTTATCTGTTTACCCCACGCCGCCCATCCACAGCACGGACCGGATCTCCAAGCTGCTTTCCAGCCTGATTGAAGACGGATCGACGCTGCATATCAGCCCCGGTTTTTCGCAGGAATTGATATTTTCGGCGCTGGCGGATAAAAAAGATCTCGGCATTCACTCCCTGATGATTCTGGATGTCATGAAGGATCTGGCGGACAAGGGGGTCATTACGAACCGGAAAAAGGGGTTCAATGAAGGCAAAATGCTTGCCTCCGGGGCCATCGGCTCGGAGGATCTCTATCATTATCTGAACAGAAATCCCGCCATCGAATTCCGGCCGTGCGATTATATCAGCAATCCGGTGATGATTGCCCGGCACAATAAGATGACCTCGATCAACCGTGTGACCTCCGTTGATCTGAAAGGTCAGGTGGCCGCTGACGGATCGGCGCAAAATCATTTTGCCGATGTGGCCGGCCTGGTGGATTTCAGCCGCGGAGCGTCCATGGCGCCTGGCGGTAAATCCATCGTCATTCTTCCATCCCTGACCGAAAGCACTCTGACCAGCAATATCGTTCTGGAACAGGCGGCGGGAACCGTGGCGATACCGGCCGCCGACGTAACTTACGTGATTACCGAATACGGAGCGGTCAACCTGTTTGGAAAAAATGTTCAGGAACGGGCCATGGCCATGATCAGCATTGCCCATCCGAATTTCCGTGAAAAGTTGTTTGAACAGGCCCGGCAGGCGGGGCTGATCGGTCAGGAACGAAAACTCTATGAATCCCAGTTTGGCACTTATCCGGCTTGGCTGGAAGAGGTTTTGACGATTGCCGGGCAGAAGGTCACTTTACGTCCCGTTAAAACGGTTGATGACCGTCTTATTCAGGAGCATTTTTACGAAATGGAAGAAAAGGACGTTGCCAAACGCTTTTTCGGACGGAAACACCATTTTTATTGGGATGAAGTCAAGGACATGTTCATTGTCGATTACACCCGGAACTGCTCCATTGTCGCCTATCTGGGCGAGGAAGGATATGGAAGAATTATCGGCATCGGCGGTTATTTTCTGGAAGGAAGCGGCGCGGGCGAAGTGGCGTATTCCGTGGCGAAAGACTGGCAGGGAAAGGGCATTGCCGTCAGGCTTCAGCAAAAAGTGGTGGACGCGGCTCTGGCCAATGGCCTTACCGGTTTGGATGCGCTTGTGCTGAAGGAAAACATGTCCATGCTGGCACTGTTTAAAAAGTTGCCCTACCAGATTCGGACTTCCTATGAGGACGGTGTTTTAACTTTGAAATGCCGCTTTGATGAACCTGCCTGATGGATCAGGCCCATCGCCACGGACGGGTTTAACCGGTAAGTGCAGGCGATGAGGAGTTGTGCAGGGACATGCGCTTTTCTACATTTTGTTTGCCGGTGTTGGCGTAGCAATATTTGCATAAATGAGCACAAGTGTTGTATTGCCCGATGTCGGCGGAGGCGACGCATCCGCAAGATTTGCGCTGGCCTTTGTCTTTGCCGGCATGGAATTTTATACCGGTCAGTTCCGAAATCAAAATATCATCAATGCATTTACCGTGGGAAATGCCCGCGAAGGAAAGATCGATACGTTCCGCGCAGGTTTCCACTTTCATGCCGGCGTTCCGGGCAATGCCTGCAATTTGACCTGCAAATTCGAGGATTTCGGTTTCATCGGGTACTCTGACGGAAAGAGAAGCCATCCGGTTTTGGATGTGGCGATACAGATCAAGAAAACTGATTACACATTTTTCTGAATATCCGGCCAGACGCAGCGCCAGTTCGCCGAAATGATTGATGTGATATTCGACAGATAGAGCATCGGTCAGGAAAATTGGATCGTAACGCCAAACCACTCTTTTTTTGCCGATTTTCTCTGAAAGCCGGAGAAAGGTTTCGACCAGATCGGATTTTGGCGGCAAATTCGGCTCAATGTCCCGTCCGTAAGGCGTCAGCGTAAAAAGAAAGTAATACGGGTAATCTTTCAGCAGGTGTAATCGGTTGATCATAGGCGCGGGGTTTTTTGTCCAGAAGACGATACCATCCACATCCTCGCGGGCAAGAGATACTTTCCGGATTTGTCCGGGGTTTACCGGATTGGCCACCTGGACATATTGTTCGGAAAGGCGGTTGAAAAACCAGTTACTGTAAAATGCCGGAATGTCGGTTCTCCGGCTGCAGCTGATCATCATTTTGCACACTTAATAATAATGCCACATATCGGGATGGATCAATTTCATTTCGCTTTCGGCTAACAAAAAAGTCCCTATGTAATTCCTTCAGTCATGTTTGCTTGAAATGTAATTTATCAATCGCCCGCGTATATAGATATTTGACTGATTCTGCATCTTTTTCGTTGATTTGTATTCCTGTTATAAGACTGTCTGCCACATTTTTTAGAAGCTGCCGTTGCTCCTTGGTAAAATGCACGTTTTCTATTGCCCATCTGGATAATAAATTCCAAGTCGCGACATTGATATTCATTACATAGTCAATATTCCCATTTTTGGAACCAGATTGATCTTCATAGAGATTCTTCTGTTGATTCTTCGAGTCAATTCCAAGCTTCATCTGTTTCGCGAGAGATTGATTCTGGTGATGATTGATATTTCCTTTTGTTGCTTGATTTGTCGCTTTGCGATTTTCCTGCTTTTCTTTACGACCTCTATTGGTCTTTATTCCGGAGGCATCACTGTCAGATTCATCGTCTGGTTTTGACTTGCCGTTACTTTCTCCTTCTCCCCGCGGGCCGCGCCATTTGTAACGCAATTCTTGAGCGCGTCGGATAACCCGTTCTTTTAGTTCTATATCTTTTCCGTTCTTTTCAGTTTCAGAAGTCTCTTGATGCAGGTCGCGTGTTATTCCAAGTTCTACCAACCTGTCCAGTACAGGCTTCATTGCTTCGTCTGGATTTCGATAATATTTCGTGCCTCTTATGCGCACAAATTTCCATCCCAATCGTTCCAAAACCGCTTGTCGTGCCATATCCTCTTCGCGATTGTTCAACGTGTGATAACGATCTCCATCGCATTCTACCGCAAGACTCTTTCCCCCTCCTTCTATGACCAGATCAATCCGGTAAGATCCTACTTTCCACTGGGCTTTTACGCGGTATCCTTCTTTAACAAGGTAATGCAAAACTTCCTTTTCAAAATCCGATTCCGTTCTCCCTTCATTTTTTTCCATTTCACGGGATACGGCTTTTGGGTTTAATGCATACTCGATGAGGCGCCGACGCAGATCGCCATCTTTAAGATCCCTTGCTGGTTCAAGAGAGTATATTACCCACATTTGATCTTTCGCTCGGCTTGATGCTACATTAAAGCGTTGTTCAAACATTTTTTCTCTTCTCATTGTCAGTGGCGTCCCATCCACACTTGGTGTATCCACAAGAGTCAAAAAAACAACATCTCGTTCATCGCCTTGGAAATGGGCAGCATTTCCGCATAGCACTTTGGCTTTTTTACATAAGAAAGGATCCAAGTCTTCAGTATTGCGCAATATTTCATCTATTTTATAGGCTTGCTCATCACCCAGCAAGGTAATTACGCCAAAAGTTTTATCCTGATATTCAGGCTGTTCCAAACAGGCAACCAACAACGATGCCACTGTATAAGCCTCTTCCAAATTAACCTTATTTTTGCATAAGCCATCATGCACACGATAAGGGATAACATGCGGTTTCAATGAAATGGCACCCGGATCGCGTAATGGATTTAAATTTCCATAACATAAACTATTACTGAATTGGATAATATCCGGCGCGCATCGAAAATGTTCCAGGAGACATGTGCTATACTGTGTAGAGGTAAGTGCAAGATCATAAACAGATGTTTGGCCATCATAAAGTTGAGCATTTTGTATTTCTTGCAGATGCGTTGTAATCAATTGAGCAACAAAGTTCGATTTCTGGCCTATGGCAAGCGGACTGACCTGTTTATCATCACCGACAATTATAACCTTCTTTCCAAGATACATTGCAATAAGCCCCATGACATCACATTGACTGGCTTCATCTATAATAACGATGTCAAATTTTTTTGCCCTTGCGTCAAAGTTCTCAACCACCCTCGCTAATGGCATAATCCAAACAGGAACTGCTTCACGGCATTTTACCATATTCTTTTTTGCTTCAGCTTTTAATGTAGCTGCTCGTATTACGTGGCCTTTTCCAATTTTTTTTTGCAGCAATTGCCACCCGTGAAGCGCTTGCTGTTCATTCAATCCAATTCTCTGTGATTGATAAAACCAGGCAAGTTTATTGACCAATTCCGTTGTGACTGTCCTCAACTGTTGTTCATTATCTTCAATTTTCTTTTGCAGATCGTCGAGGTTGACTTTTCCTCGGCAATCTAGCTCATCGTTGAGTTGCCGCCACAGCCATGCCCGCTTTGGTTCTCCTGGAATACGATTTTCAGCATGAACACCAGTGCGATAAAAGATCGCATCTGCCCAAACCGGCGCAACTGATTTAAGCTTGATCAAATATTTATTACGCAATTCATATTCAGGCCGCAGATGATGAAGTCTTAATAAATGATGATAACTGTCTCTGTAGGATGTAATATCGCGATGCTCCATAGCATAGAGGAAATCAATTATTAGGGGATGGTGTTTTTCATCGCGCCAGGCATCTTGCGCTTTTTTCAAAAGAGAATGGAGCTCTCGGTCTATCTCCGCATAGCGCAGCGCAAGGATACGGCATTTCAATATTACTTGGAGGTCATTTGTCACTGCGTCAAACAGCCTGAGCAAGTTTCCAAAACGCGAGAGATTAGGCGGTTGCTCCGCAAAAAATGAATCCCAGGGAAAGCCCGCGCCTTTTAATTCCTTTTCAATGGGCAACCAAATATGGTCATGCCAGTTGAGGCATTCTGTAATTGTAGGCAGAAACTGAACAAATAAGGTATGTTCAATATTATCAGGGAGATGATTGGCTAAAGGCGCACCATATGATCCAGGCAGGCGATCCCATTGTTTGCATAATTGAAAACGGATCATTTTAAGGCTGAAAGTCTTATTTTCACGAGATAGAACCACCGCTTTCTCAATTAACAGTAGCAGGTTATTCCATGATTGAAAATCTTGCCCGCCAAGCTGCCCTGCTGATATTGCAGCCATTTTCCAGGGAATGTCTGTCGTGATTCGCGAAACTGCTTTTAGAATAGATTCTTGAAGGGTTTCAAGATGCGATGAAGTAGCGTCACTGCTATCGCAGCTCCAGTATTTTTTGTTATCTTCATATCTTTTTGTTGAAAGTTCGTTCCATTCATTCACCAATGCCTGATACAGATCAGGCGCGATAAGATCGTTTAATTGAGGGAGCCACCCTGAAAGCATCTTATCATCTTCTCGCGTAATTGAGCTATTTATAGCATATAATTTATCAATTTCACTTTCTGATAAAGGGAGAACAGCTTCTAATGCCAGTGGTCCGGGTAGCCAATCATTGCCCTCTTTATTTTTTGCTACAAAGCGCGCCGCCTCACTGGGCGTATAGCATGTTCCGCCCACAGCTATTGAATTATACTCACCATTTTTTGATTCTTGTAAAATACGTTTATTATTTTCCAGACGCGACAGAATTTCTTTACGCTTCCATGCAAGTCGTTCAGCTTCCCGATGGAGCTTATCAGCGTCTCTCGAAATTGTAATCTCATCGATAGACTCTTCTAATTGTTCGCGCCCATTTTTATCATTTTCAAGGACACTGACACATAGCCCCCGTAATTCTCCAACAATATGACCGCGCAATACATTTAATGCTTTTGTTGTGTGGGAGGTAACCAAAACGGTTTGTCCTTGTGCCAGGACGTGACCAATAATATTTGCAATTGTGTGAGATTTCCCTGTTCCTGGTGGTCCCTGCACCAATACGGTATCGTGTTGGGCTAAACGCTCGGCGATATTGAATTGTTCGGAATTTGATAATTTGCTGAACAAAATATCTTGCGGTTCAACGTAAGATTTTCTGTTTGTATGTTCACTTCCGTAATCATCTGATGTGTTTGTTGATCCTACGATTCTTTTGAGAGAGCTTGGCAATGGTTGACCACTCTGAACATCTTCTATAATATGATCAATGGCTGCGGCAAACCCTGCTGTTCTTGCTCGTAAAAAAAGAACGGGGGCGCGGCCTATTCTTGGCGTATCTTTTTCCCCTTTTATTGCATGATCTTCTATGTATTCTCCATTAACCGAAAGTCGAGGAACGATAGAACGTAAAAATCCATCTGCTGCTTTACAAAGCGGGCTAAGGCATTGATCAGTGAACTCTTGTTGGAACTGACCTATCAAGCGGGCGTCAATATCTCCCAAAGTTTGGAAAAGAGCCGTATAGAGTTCTGGTTCATAATCCGTGTAACTTATTATGAATTCCGGTGTATTTGGGACAAATTCCAATTGTAGCCTTTGAAGAAGAATGGGATGATGGATGCTGCCATCAGGACGCATCCAATTCAAAATCCCATCACCAACAACCAGCTCCATCCTTTCGGCTTCCCGTTCGATTTTCCCGTGGAGCTCATACACGCGCTCATAGATACGCATCGCTTTTCGCGCCGGGCGTTCATTTTTTGCCCATTCATCCCATTTCTCTTCCCATATTTGAAATTTCTTTATTCTTTCGAGATCTTCTTCGAATTTAATCAATACTGTTTGGCCAGTTTCGCTTTGGCTGTTGATAGACGGATGCACTGATATTGTGGAATAGGGATCGTTCCAATCATAGCAAAGCCATTCTAATAGCGCTTCCGGTGGATTCTCTGCTGCAGTCAGCCTGGGTCGCTTGATTTTATAGAAGAAATCATCCCCGATGTCATTTGCGTGAGCAGCATTGTCATTGTCGCCATTTTGTGTAGAAGGTTCAGGAATCCGTCCTTTCTGGATTGATGAGTGTTCCGGCAAATCATTCAGCCACATAATCCAAGGCTGCTCAGATATTTGCTTGATAGCTGGATTTCTGTGCTCGTTTAACGCTTTTAAAAAACGAAATATTTGCGCAACTTTCGCTCTTGTAGTGGCATCGGTTTCTACACCTGCCATTATTGATCCTCCGATCCTACAATGGTTGTTTTTAAACTGATTTATATGACTTGGCGCTATTTCTTACGATAGACGTTGATGCCGATTTTCTCTTCTCTATCAGGAATCGTCACATTTCCTTCGGTAGTGGCTATGATGATAGTCTTGCCGCTGGAGGACGGTCCAAATTCTTTGGAAAGATCTACTTTTATCGTGAGAATTCCTTTTTCAACGAACATTTCTACATTCTTCATAATATTCACCTCATTGTAATGATTTATTTACCGAAATATCACGATGAAATTAAAATACAAGGGCAAATATGATGATATTTTCTCAACGATATAGGTCAGGCCAAACGAAAATATACTGGCAGCTTTTTATTATCTCGGAAGGCCATACCTTATCTGGGAAATCTATTGAAAGATAAATTTCCCGGATGTCGAATATCAGGAATGGAATGCTTTTTATAGTGCATACCAAGAATGATAATAGGTTTTGTTCAAAGATCCTCTATTGGGAGCTTAGCAACTTACGCCACGGGTATCGCTTTGTGAACAACAAATTTCTGTGGGGTTAGTCATAGAGCGTCAAACAAACGGGGTCATTAACATCAGGTTTCTTTTTCAGGCATCATTGGCAAGGGTTCGATGTCTTCATAAGCTTCGGGAAGAAATCTTGGTGTGCAGACAGCCAGAAAGACAAGATCCGTGTCGCCCACATTCGTGATACGCTGGGGACAGCCGGGTGGAATCAGCACCACATCGCCGGGACGCACGCGCTGCGGGGGGATGAAGCCGACTTCCATCAATCCTTCCCCGGATATGATTACGTACCTCTCCGTTGTTCCTGAAATACGGTGCCATTTTGTCGTTTTTCCCGGTAAAACCCGAGCCTGTGCAATCGAGGCTTCCGGATCTGCATTAATATTGGAAAGTTCGTTGATGTAACAACCTTCAGGTGTATAAAACTCGGCATCCGGATTTCGAAATCGAATTTCTTCTTGCATATTGCCTCCGGCCAAATCCTCTATCACATATTTGCTAATATCCCCAGGCCTGTGTCATCAGATAAAAGGCGCCTCCAAAGCATGGCAGACCCAACCCTGTTTTTTGGGAGTTCGGTTATTGTAAATACTGTTTGTGTTCGCGGCGTTCAATATGGTAAACTTCTTACAAAAATGAGGATGCATTCATCATTTTTCAGGGGGACGCATGAAAGTGTATTTCTGGGGAACAAGGGGCTCGTTGCCTGCTTCTTATTCGGCAGAAACCATCCGGCAAAAGATAGACAAGGCCATCAGGGCCTCCTGCGACTTGACCGGGCAAACGGAAAATATTCAAAATTCATCCGGATTATCCAGACTCTCCGGTCTAAGCCTGCCTTTTGCGGTATCCGGCAGTTACGGGAGCAACACCTCTTGCGTGGAAATCGACCAGGGCGATGAATACGTGCTTTGCGACGCGGGAACGGGGCTTCGGGACTTTGGAAACTTCGTTTTGAAGACGGCGCGGTCAGGACGAAACAAATCCAATATCTTCCATATTTTTTTATCTCACCTCCACTGGGACCATATTCAGGGATTTCCCTTTTTTACACCTGCCTATATTCCCGGCAACCGGGTTTGCCTTTATGGATTTCATAAGGAGCTGGAACAGGCGTTTGTTCGCCAGCAGGAGTATCCCTTCTTTCCAATTCCCTTAAAAGCCATGCAGGCGAACATCGAGTTTCGAGTTTTGGAAGAAGGCAGGGAATATGACATTGCGGGATATAAAGTCCTGGGCATTCAACAGAACCATCCGGGAATTTCCTATGGGTACCGGTTTGTCAAAGACGATAAAATCATCGTTTATTCAACAGATTCTGAACATAAGGAAAATGCCGGCAATGATGAATACAGCTTTCTCCAATTTTTCAAAGATGCGGATTTACTGGTTTTTGACGCTCAGTATTCTCTTTTGGACGCCACTTCCTCCAAGGAAGACTGGGGGCATTCCAATAACGTCATTGCTGTGGAGTTAAGCGTAAAAGCCGATGTCCGTCGCCTGTGTATTTTTCATAATGAACCCACGTCCAATGATGAGCGGCTGGATGAAATCCTGGATGAAACCAGGCGCTATTTAAAATTCTTCGCGCCTTCGTCTCTCTTGCTCATCAACATGGCTTATGACGGTTTACAGGTTGATCTGTAACGGTACTTTCCCGGCATTTGAGATTTCTTTCCAACAGTTCCTGCATCCGGAGCCTCCGAAAATCAGAATCCGTCCAAACTTTTCCTGAACCCGGAAAAAATTGCCGAACGGTGAGGGAAATAGCGTTCCCGTTCCTATGAAAAAATCAAAATTTGTTCCCGGAACGAAAATATTTAATAATCATAATATGTATAATATCTTGATGTTATATGTTCTGCGCCTATTCTGATCTTGCCAGAAACGAGTGAAAGAGGATGTGCTTCCCTTCTGGCACAAGTTCTGCAGACCTCTATTCTCAGATAATTTTTTTCCGTTCAGGGGGGATCATGGTCATTCAGGCTGCTGTTTCGTTTCTTGTCTTAATTGGAATCTTTGTCCTGTCATTTTTTCTGGAGACACATCAACTGGGCTTCCTTTCCAACATCAACGCCGCCGTCATTGTTCTTGGCGGAACGCTTTTCGCGACGCTCCTTGCGTATCCGGCGGAAAAGCTTGCCTTGACGGTGAGGCTTTTGAAAGAATCCTTCAGCCACTCCAATGAAATCGCATGGTCTATTTCCACACTGGTCCGTCTATCCCGAATCTATAAAAAGGGTGGTGTTCTGGCCCTGGAGCGGGAAGCGGACAAACTCCCCCCCGGACTGATCCACACGGGCATAGGACTGATGGCCTATGATTTCAGCCGGGAAAACGTGGAGCAGATCCTGCACAAAGAGGCTCTGCTGACGGTTCAGTCCTATGAAACTGCCTATAAAATTCTGTGCAGCATGGCGCGTCTGGCTCCCGCCATGGGTCTTGCCGGGACGGTCGTCAGTCTCATTCGCACATTCGGACATATGAGTTCTCCACAGAATCTCAGCGGTTACATGGCCATTGCGCTGCTCAGCACGTTTTACGGCGTCGTCCTGGCCAATATTTGCCTTGTCCCTCTGTCCAACAAGCTCCGCGAATACCTGGATGCGGATCTGCTGCGGATGGACATCCTGAAGGAGGGCATTCTGGATATTTACGACGGTGAACATCCGCGCGCCCTGCAATACAAACTGGAAACGCTGGCCGGCATTCCCTCGGAACCCTACAGACCCGAAATCCGCCTTGTGGAACCTTCCCTTTCGGCCGGTCAGGGCAATGGGTGATTACCATGACCAGATGGCCTCAACATCCACCCAAAACCTATTCTCTGCAAAAAACCGGCTCATCCCTCCGGTCACAGACGCTTTGTGCTGATACGGCTCAAAGCAATGAAATCTGGCTTCTGACGTTTTGCGACCTCTTGATGTTGTTGATGATTTTCTTTGTGTTTCTTTTGGCCGTTCCGATGGTGCAAACGGCTAAAAACGCAAAGGCTGCTTCAGAAAAAACGGCAAAAACGATGGAAGCTACTTCCCCGCAGCAAATGATCGTTCCTTCGTCAGCTTTCCCCAAAACCCAAGCCGCGGAAATCACGGCGGTCTCAGACCGGACCGGTCAAGAACCGAATCGGGGAGACGCAGCTTTGCTGGAAGATGATCTGCGAAAGTTTTTGGATTCCCGCGATAACGGGCAAGGGGTAACGGTGGAACAGCGTGCTCAATCCGTTGTGATCACTTTTCCGGAGCGGATTCTTTTTGATTCCGGTCAGGCACGGATGAAACCGGCCGTTGGCCAAACGCTTGCAAAACTTTCGGCTTTTATTGCGGGGCACCCGAATGTATCTGTTGAAATTCAAGGACATACAGATGATCTTCCCATTCGGAGCGCACGGTATCCCTCCAATTGGGAACTTTCAGCCGACCGCGCCACCCAGGTGGCGGGCGCTATTAGAACAAGGCGCAAGACCTGAACAAATCGCCACAAAAGGCTTTGGCGAATATCATCCACTTGTTCCCAATAACAGCCATGAAAACCGCCTGAAAAACCG